>DASVWD010000151.1 GCA_036389795.1 Longimicrobium sp. | reverse complement strand
GCTTTCTGATAAAGCCTCACACAGAGGACACAGAGAACACAGAGAAACTTCAATCGCGTCTTCAGTTCCTCCGTGTTCTCTGTGTCCTCTGTGTGATTCCCAATCTGTTCGCAACCAGAACAATGCTCGGCAATCTGGTATCACACGGAGTCAACGGAGTCAACGGAGTCAACGGAGAACTGCGGCGAGTCCCCGTCGATTCCGTCGCCTCCGTTCCCTCCGAGTGAGTCCCTTCCGAAGCGGGCGTAGCCATCGCCGCGGCAGTGGCCGCACCGGGCAAGCCCCTGATCGAAGTCGGCTGGCTCCGGGAGACCGGACACCCCCATCTCTGACCAGGAAGTCTCGGTGCTGGTGCCCAACCTGTATCCGGGACGGCTCGGCTCGCCCATATTCGTGCCCTTGACGGGATTCGTTCTTATGGTGCTGATACCCGCTTGCAGAGGATCGTTCGGGGATAGATCTGCAAAAAATCTCACACAGAGGCACAGAGACACAGGGAAAAACCAGAGCTTTCAGTTCTCTGTGCCTCTGTTTCTCCGTGTGATCCCGATCTGTTTCGGAAACCAGAAAGGCGCTCTGTAGCGTGGTATGACTCTGCGTGATCCCGATCTTTGCCGGCTGTATCGCCCGGGGCCCGAGGTTCGCGCGGAAGGGGCGCCGGGGCCGGGAATCCGGAGTGGACGAGGCCGATGTACATCCTGCTGACGGACATTCTCACCTGCCCGCGCTGCGGGCCCGAGTTCGGGCTGGTGCTCCTGGCCGACCGCGTGGAGGAGCGCCGCGTGCTGGAGGGGCGGCTGGGGTGCGCCAACTGCCGCGAGACCTACCCGATCCACGACGGGGCGGCGGACCTGCGCACGTCGGCCCCGGGTGCGGCGCCGGTGGAGGAGGAGGGGAGCGTCGGGGACGCGCAGGAGGGGGCGGTGCGGATCGCGGCGCTGCTGGGGCTGGCCGAAGCGGCGGGAACCGTGCTGGTGGCCGGGCCCGGCGCGGTGCTGGCGCCGCAGGTCTCGGCGCTGGTGCCCGGAATCGAGGTCGTCGCGCTCGCGCCCGCGCCGCTCCCGGGGCCGGAGGCGCCGGGGGTGAGCCGCGTGGCGGCGGGGCCGGCGCTCCCCTTCCGCGGCCGCTCCTTGCGCGGGGCGGCCTTCACCGGCGGGGCCGACGCGGCGCTGCTGGCGGAGGGGTTGCGCGTGCTGGCGCCGGGCTCGCGCATCGTGGTGGAGCGCGCCGGGGCGGAGGTGGCCGGGCAGCTGCGGCGAGCGGGGGCGGCGGTGCTGCTGGAGGACGACGGGGTGGTGGTGGCGCGCGCGCCGGGCGAGCCGGTGCCGCTGCGGATGAACGCGCTGCGCTGACCCGATCGATTCGGTTGCGCGGTTCGGGGCGGTGCCGGTAACTTGGGGGCACCGGCGCGCGTCGGGGCACGCGGCGCCGGCCCAGCCGGTGGTCCGCGCGTGCTTCAGGGCAGGTCTCCTGGTCGTTTATCGTTCCCCTGCATCCCGACGATGTCCTGGATCTCCAAGCTGATCAACGGCCGCTCCGGCCAGGCGGCGAAGGACCCGGATTACTACGAGGAGGGGACCGTCCTCCTCCGCGAGGAGAAGTTCCACGAGGCGCTCACCTCGTTCCGCCTCGCGCTGCGCGAGAGCCCCAACGACCCCGACGTCCTCCAGCAGATCGCGGTGACCTACACCCGCATCGGGATGACGGACGAGGCGGTGAAGACGTACCGCCGCGTGCTGGAGCTGAAGCCGCACGCCAGCGGCGCCCACTACGGGCTGGCGTTCCTGCTGCGCAACGAGGGGAACACCGACGAGGCGGTGGCGCACCTGCGCGCCTTCCTGGCACGCCCCCCGCAGGCGCCCAACGCGCAGCCCCACGTGGTGCACGCGCGCAAGACGCTGGCGGAGCTGACCGGCGAGGGCGACGGCGAGGAGGCCCCGGCCCCCTCGCCCGACCTGCGGCTGGACCTGTAGGCGGGGGCGGCGGTGGACGGCGGCGGCGCGCCGCTCTCGGTGGTGCTGATGACGGCCCCCGACGGCGAGACCGGGGAGCGCATCGCGCGCGCCCTGGTGGAGGAGCGGCTGATCGCGTGCGCCAACCTGGTGCCCGGCGTGACCTCGGTGTACCGCTGGGAGGGCGAGGTGCGCGCCGACGCCGAGCACCTGGTGGTGATGAAGACGCGGCGCGAGCTGCTCGAGCGGCTGTTCGCGCGGGCGGCGGAGCTGCACCCCTACAGCGTGCCCGAGCTGATCGCGGTTGACGTGCAGGCGGGCTCGCGCGTCTACTGCCGGTGGGTGTGCGGCGAGACGGTCGGGGCGGATGACGGAGGCGGCGTTCCCCAGGCAGATCCGAGCGTGTGATGGCCCGCAAGACGAGAGAAGCAGAGGAGGCAGGGGAGGCTCCCGCCGGCGAGGCGCCCGCTCCCGACGCCAACGGGCGCGCGGCGCGCGGCCCGCGCCGGGCGCGCGCGGCCGCGCCGGCCCCGGCGGCCGACGAGGCGCTGGCCGGGAGGCTGGAGCGCGCCGAGGCGCTGGCCGAGGGCGGCAGCCACGCCGACGCGGCCGAGGCGTTCGCGGCCGTCGTGGCGCTGCGCCCCGACCACCTGCGCGCGCTCCTGGGGCTGGGGGCGGCGCTGGCGGCGCAGGGGAAGTACGAGGCCGCCGAGAAGGAGCTGCGCCGGGCCGAGCGCCTGGCGCCCGACGCGGCCGAGGTGCACCTGCAGCTGGGGGCCACGCTGTACAAGCGCGGCAACTACGCGGCCGCCGCCGCCGTGCTGCGCCGGGCGGTGGAGCTGGACCCCGACTCGGGGACGGGCCACCTGCTGCTGGGCGAGGCGCTCAACCAGATGGCCGAGCCCGACGCGGCCCTCCTGGTGCTGGAGGAGGCGGTGCGCATCCAGCCCGAGAGCCCCAGGGCCTACTACGCCATGGGCATCGCCTACGACCGCAAGGGCAACTTCGACCGCGCCGCCGAGATGTACCGCCTCTCCCGCGAGGTCACCAGCCGCTGATCCTTCGTCTGGCAGATGCGAATCGCCCGCCCGTGGTTCTTCCGCGGGCGGGCGTTGTTCTTGGATAGATTCGGAAACAGAAAAACTCTCACAGAGGGCACAGAGGACACGGAGGGACAGCGATCGGTTCTCTGTGTCCTCCGTGTCCTCTGTGAGAGATTCAGCGGAGCTTGCCCGTAGCGCCGGATCCGCACACACACGCGTTGCCTTGCGTGCGGACCTGGCCTTGCAGTCCGCGACGGCCGCCATCGAACCGATGCAGTCTCGAACCCGATTTCCACGCGCGTGACCGACACGACCGACTACGCCGCCGACCTGGACCTGGCGATCCGCGCCGCGCGCGCCGCGGGCGAGGCGGTGCTGCCGTCCTTCCACGATACGCCCGAGGTGCGCTACAAGAGTCCCGAGCAGCCGGTGACCGACGCCGACTTGGCCGCCGACCGCATCCTCCACGACGCGCTGCTGGGCGAGCGGCCGGAGTACGGCTGGCTCTCGGAGGAGACGAAGGACTCGCCCGAGCGGCTGGGGAAGGAGCGGCTCTGGGTGGTGGACCCGATCGACGGGACCAACTCGTTCGTGAAGGGCTTCGCCGAGTTCGCCGTGTCGGTGGGGCTGGTGGACCGCGGGCGGGCCGTGCTGGGCGTGGTGTTCAACCCCGCCACGGGCGAGTTGTACCACGCCGCGGCCGGCGGCGGCGCCTTCCTGAACGGCCGGCCGATCCGCGTCTCCGCCACCGGCGGCGACGCGGACGTGCGCACGCTCCTGGCCTCGCGCTCGGAGATCCGCCGCGGCGACTTCGAGCACTACCCCGAGGGGTGGGAGGTCTCGCCCCTCGGCAGCACCGCCTACAAGATGGCCAAGGTGGCCGAGGGCGCGGGCGACGTGTTCGTCTCCGGGGGCCCGAAGAACGAGTGGGACGTCTGCGGCGCGGAGGTGATCGTGGCCGAGGCGGGCGGGCGGGTGACGAGCCTGGTCGGCGAGCCGCTGCGCTACAACCGGCCGGACCCCGCCTGGCGCGGCGTGGTCGCCACCAACGGCCGCCTGCACGACGCCGTGCTCGCCATCGTCCGCGCGGGGCGCTGAGGAGATCGAGGAGAACGGGACCGATGCGATTCACCGCGCCGCTGGCTTTCCTCCTGGTCCTGGCCGCGCTCGCCGCGGGCTGCCGGGGCGGAGCGGGGGGGACGTACGACCTCGACCCGACCCCGGACGCGACCGATCCCGGCCGCATCTACATCCCCGCCGACGTGAAGGACGCGGTGAGGGAGCTGGAGCGCGCCGCCCCGCTGGCGCTCGTCGCCGAGCTGCGGGCCACGCCGGAGGGGGAGCTGGTGGGGAAGTACCACATGAGCCTGGGCCGCTGGATCCGCGACGAATGGGGGCTGTGGAGCGGCTCGCGCCTGCAGACCCACATGCTCCGGATCGGGGCGCGGCACCCGGACACCATGTCCGGCATCATCCTCACCTCGTTCTGGCGGCACCTGCACGGGCAGCCGCTGCGGGTCGACGAGCAGGTGCGGGAGAACGACGCGGCGGCGAAGCCGGCGGAGCCGCAGGGCGGGTGAGCGCGAAACTCCGGCCGCTCTGCCGCCGTCCTTCCCTGGGCAACTCTCGCGTTGGAAGCCGGAGCGTAACGATGGAATTCCTGGGTTCCGGGCTGGAGCAGCTGCTCTACGAGCTCTGCCGGTTCATCGGCTGGATCATCGGGAAGCTGTGGGGCGTGTACCTGCGCTTCCTGAACCTGCCGATCCTGGTGGCCGTCGGGCTCGATTGCGTCGCGGGCGCCGTCGTGGGCGGGCGCATGATGGGGTCGGTGGACACGGGGACGTTCCTCCTGGGCCTCCTGCTCGTGGCGTTCGCCTGCGTCTTCTTCCCCGCGTCGGTGATCGCCTGGGTGATGAAGGTGCGCGGGGAGAAGGAGGACGACGAGTACCTGCTGCGGCATCCGCGCCGCGCGGCCATTGCCGTACCGGCGCCGGCCGGGCTAGACTCCCTCCCCACCATCCGCGCCGAGGGGGAGCATGTTCGTGCTGCTGCCGAAGTACCTGAAGCGGCGTCTCAGTCCACCCGCGCGATGTCGATGCGCTCGCCGCGACCTCGCGTGTAGCGGTAGACCAGCTCCACCGCGTCCCCCTGCCGCAGCGGGAGCGGAGTGACGAAGAAATAGATGGGGGTCAGCCAGTGGTTGTCGGCTCCCGCCGTCGCGGGGTTGGTGGTCAGGATGATGGAAGGGCCCAGCTGCAGCTCGAAATAGATGACCAGCGCGTTCAGGGTGCCGCTGCGCAGCGCGGCCGTACTGACGCGGCTGGCGACCTTCGGCTCTTCGTGAGACTGCAGGTTGATCTCCGCCAGCAGCGTCGGCGCGGTCAGCGGCTGGCACCGCCGAACCCGGCGCGGGTCCAGGTGGAACGGCAGCAGGGCGTTGGGGGCGACCGCGCCGAGGGGGGAGAAGTCCATCCCGTACCACGCCCGCCAGCACCGGGTGTTGTCGGGAGTGAAGACGTACTTCCTCCGCTCGGCTTCCGAGAAAGCGGCCGGGACGCCGAAGATCCGCAGCGCGTTCGGCAGCACGCGTGCCCCCGGCTTGAGGAAGCGCCGTCTCGCGTCCGCAGTCGCCTCCAGCACACTCTCGCCCAGCGGCCCGTTCCCGAAGATTTCGGTGACCAGCACGTCGGCGCGCTCCGGCAGTTCCACGCGGGTAGACTCGCCCGAGACCAGCACCACGCGGTCGTCCACCCCGTTCGCGACGAACATCCGACGCGCCACCTCTCCCACCGGCCCGGCTTCGATGGCGTAGACACGACGCGCGCCGGCGCGGGCGGCGGCGATCGCCAGGATGCCCGTACCCGTTCCCAGGTCCACCACGACGTCGCCCGGATGCACCACCTGGGGAATGGCGGCCAGAAACCTCCCGGTGCGGCTGCGGTCGTTCAGCATCCGGCTGTGGAGGCGCACCACGTTGGGCCGTAGTACTATCCGGGAGGCAGGGTTGCGGTTGAGCACCGGACCGCGGGATCCGCCGAGGGAAGTTTCTGGGACGCTCATTACCGTTGCGGCTGTTCGACTCGCTCTTTATGATTCTTTTTTAAAGTTACCAGGGGGCGGAGCGTGGATCAAGAACGAACGTTCACGACGGCGTTGATGCGGCGGATCCCTGATACGTACGCCTCTCTGTACGCGGAGCACACCCCCATCTCGCTGGAGTTGGCCCGGGCGCAGCACGACGCCTATGCCGATGCCCTGCGCAGGGCGGGCGTGCAGGTCCGCTACGTGCCGCCCGACCCCGCCTTTCCGGACTCCGTCTTCGTGGAGGATCCGGCGGTGGTCTGGCCGCCGCGCGCCCTGCTGGGGCGGATGGCCCAGCACCGGGAAGGCGAGCAGCGGGCGGTGGTGGACGCGCTCTCCGAGTGGTGCTACGAGGTGGTGGAGCTGCCGCCGGGTGCGCTGCTGGAAGGCGGCGACGTGCTGCACGTGGGCAATGTCACCTACGTGGGCCTCACCGGACGCACCAACCGGCGGGGGTGCGCCGCGCTCGCCGAGTTCATGCAGCCGGCGGGGAGGCGCGTGGTGGGCGTGCAGGTGCGCGAAGACTGCCTGCACCTGAAATCGGTGGCCACCTACCTGGGCAACGGCACACTGGTGGCGGCTCCCGACCTGGTCGACCCGCTCGCCTTCGAGGTGGAGGAGGTCCTCCCCCTCACGGACGAGCTGGGCGCGGCGAACTGCCTACGGGTGAACGGCCATCTGTTGTTCCCGGCAGGCTACCCGAACGCCGAGCTACGGCTGCGCGAGTTCGCGGCGGAGCACGGGGTAGAGCCCGTCCGCCTGGATATCTCCGAATTCGAGAAAGGAGAAGGGTCGCTGACCTGCCTTTGCATCATCTGGTGAATCATGGGAGGCCTTCATGCACACCGACAGCGGCGCCGCCGGCCGCGGCAGCATCACCATCTCGTTCACCGCGCTCCTCTACGGCGTGGTCATCGACGTAACGCTGCATCGCATCCACTCCCTGTCCTTCTCCCCGAGCAACGTGCTGCTCGTGATCGCCGTCCTGCTCGTGATCCAGGACTTCTTCTTCTATCACGAGGACATGAAGTCGTTCAACTTCCGCTTCCTCCTGCGGGAGCGGAAGATCACGGGCACCCGCGCCCCGAACGGCGGTGACGAGCGCAAGCGGGCGGAGTGGAAGGAGTTCCAGCGCAAGAAGCTCGGCATCGAGCGCAAGATCTTCCTCTTCGACACCCTGGTCCTCGTGGCCTGGTTTGCGCTCTCGCTGGCGGCGGCATTCTCCACTCTCCCGGCGTACCTCGCCTGTCTGGCTCTCTTCTTCCTGGCCATCAACTTCTGGGACTGGATGATCACGCCGCTGGAGAGCGAGCTGAACGAGGGGCCGAAGCTCAGCTTCTTCTCCTGTGTGAGGTCCAGCCTGTTCTGCCGCAGGCCCACGCTGCTCCACGTCACCCTTTTCACCGGGGCGGCCGCCGCGGCGGCGGCGCTGGGAGGCGACGCGGTGCGTGCCGAGACCGGCGAGCACGGCTCGTTCGCGGAGTGGTCGCCGCTTGCGGTCGCGCTGCTGGTGCTGCCGCTGCTGGTTTTCCTGGGGTGGCGCCGTTTCTATTACTGGCCGACGCTCGCGGGAGACCTGGAGAGGGACCTGGAGGCAGCCTCGTTGCGCCCGCAGACCACCGGGGCGGGCGGTGAGCCTGCTCCGGCGATACCTCCTGGCTCTTCGGTGGTGCTTCCAGGCGGCGTCGGCACGGGTTAGGAAGGCCGCGCCCTTCAGGTCCGGGGCGCTCGACTTCCTCTGCGGACACGCGGCGGAGCTTCGCCGTTCGCGCTTGCTTCCGCCGTTTCCGAGTTCGCCCGCCTCCCGCCGCTTGCCGCGGCGGGAGGCGGGCGCGTAGACTCCCCTTCCAACCGCACCGGAAGGAGAGCCCTCGAAATGTTCATCCTGCTCTCGAAGTACCTGAAGCCGCTGGATGAGGTGGAGCGCCACCTCCCGGCGCACCGCGAGTTCCTGGACCGCTTCTACCGTGAGGGGAAGTTCCTGGCCTCGGGGCCGCGCGAGCCGCACACCGGGGCGGTGATCCTGGCCGACGCCGCCTCGGAGCTGGAGGCGATGAAGATCGTCTGCGAGGACCCGTTCTTCACCGAGAAGGTGGCCGAGTACGAGGTGGTGCGCTTCACTCCCACGCGGCACGACCCGCGCCTGGCGGGGCTCGCGGGCGGCGGCTGAGGGGGCGCGGTGGGCGGCTACCTCTCGGCGGTGCGGCTGAAGCGCGGCGAGGTGCCTTCCTTCGGGCGCTACCCGTTCTCCCTCCCCGCGGTGCGCGGGCTCGACGCGCTCCGCTTCCACCCCAGGGTCACCTACTTCGTGGGCGAGAACGGCAGCGGGAAGTCGACGCTGCTGGAGGCGGTGGCGGTGGCGCTCGGCTTCAACCCCGAGGGCGGCGGGCTGGGGGAGGTCGACTTCGCCACGCGCGAGAGCCACTCGGAGCTGCACTCCTACCTGGAGACGCGGCCGCCGCGGGTGCGGTACGGGTTCTTCATGCGCACGGAGAGCTTCTTCAACCTCGCCACGGCCATCGAGGAGCTGAGCCGCGAGTCGTGGGCGGCCGCGCTGCCCAGGAAGCCGATCGACTACTACGGCGGGCGCTCGCTGCACGAGCAGTCGCACGGCGAGAGCTTCCTGTCGCTCTTCCAGCACCGGCTGCACGGCGGGCTGCTGGTGCTGATGGACGAGCCCGAGGCCGCGCTCTCGCCGCTCAGGCAGATGAGCTTCCTCTCCATCCTGCACCAGCACGTGCAGGGCGGCGCCCAGTTCGTGATCGCCACGCACTCGCCGATCGTCCTGGCGTACCCGGAGGCCTGGATCTACCGCTTCGACGAGGAGGGGATCGCGCGGGTGGAGTACGAGGAGACGGAGCACTACCACGTCTACCGCGACTTCCTGCAGAACCGCGAATTGAGCCTGCGCGTGCTGCTGGGCGAGGAGGAGTAGGGGCGAGTCGCTCCGACCAGCCCCGGCGCGGCCGCGGGGGCCCTCACCCGCCGCCTTAGAGCGGCAACCCTCTCCCAACTTCGGGAGAAGGTGGACTTTACGACTGCGGCGCGATGTCGGTTCCCGTCCCTGCCGTTGCGTGAGGGATGCGTGCCCGGAGGGCCGGGACGCCGCCGCCACGGGGGTTATGTGGCGGCGGTGGCCCGGCACGGTTGGGCAGCGTTGTTTGCTGCCTTACCGCGCGCGCAGCCCGGCCCGGAGCGCAGCGGAGGGACACGCCCAACCCCGCGGTTCGCGGTCGGAGAAGTTCCCCCCGCGTTGAAGATTCCGGCCAAATCGCTTATTATCCCGGGCTTACGTATCTCCCCGCATTGCCGTACCGAACCGATCCATCTTCAGTGGAGGTGCCCCGTGGCCGGGCATAGCAAGTGGAAGCAGATCAAGCACAAGAAGGCGCTCACCGACAGCCGGCGCGCCGCGGCCTGGACCAAGATCATCCGTGAGATCACGGTGGCGGCCAAGGCGGGCGGCGGCGACCCCACGGGCAACCCGCGCCTGCGCCTGGCCATCGACACGGCCCGCGCGGCCAACATGCCCAACGACAACATCGAGCGCGCCATCAAGAAGGGCACCGGCGAGCTGGAGGGCGTCCACTACGAGGAGATCACCTACGAGGCGTACGGACCCGCGGGCGTGGCCATCATGATCGACACGCTCACCGACAACGCCAACCGCACGGTGGCCGACATCCGCCGCTGGCTCTCGCGCAACGGCGGCAACCTGGGCACCACCGGCTCGGTGGCCTGGATGTTCGACCGGCGCGGCCAGATCGACGTCGACGCCGGCCGCTACGACGAGGAGACGGTGATGGAGGCGGCGCTGGAGGCGGGCGCGCTGGACGTGGAGGGCGACGACGGCACCTTCACCGTCACCACCGACGTGGCCGACTTCGGCGCGGTGCAGGACGCGCTGCGGGAGAAGGGAATCGAGTGGGAGAGCGCCGAGCTGGCGATGGTCCCCAAGACCGAGGTGCGCGTGGAGGGAGACGACGCGAAGAAGCTGGTGAAGCTGCTGGAGCTGCTGGAGGACCTGGACGACGTGCAGAACGTCTACACGAACGCGGACATGGATGTCGACGTCGACAGCCTCGCCGAGGTCTGACCCGCTCCCCGCCGGCCCGGCCGTGGACGCCCCCCGCCCGGCGCGGCCGGCGGACGCCGTGGTGCTGGGGGTGGACCCCGGCACCGCGGTCACCGGCTACGGCGTCGTCGCGCGCTCCAGCGACGGCGCCGTCTCGCTTCTGGAGTGCGGGGTGATCCGCACCAACCCGAAGGCCCCCCTCCCCGAGCGCCTGCGCGACATCCACGAGGGGATCGTGGAGGTGATCGCGCGCGCCCGCCCCTCGGTGCTCGCCGTCGAGAGCGTCTTCTACGCCAAGAACGTCCGCACCTCCGTGGTCCTGGGCCACGCGCGCGGGGTGATCCTCCTGGCCGCCGCCCTGCAGGGGCTGCAGGTGGCCGAGTACCCGCCGGCGGAGGTGAAGAACGCCGTGGTCGGCGCCGGCGCGGCCACCAAGGACCAGGTGGGCTTCATGGTGCAGCGCCTCCTGCGCCTGCGCGAGCCGCCGAAGCCGCACGACGCGGCGGACGGGGTGGCGGTGGCGCTCACGCACTGCTTCCGCGGCTACGGCCCGGCGGCGAAGCTCCCCGCCCACCTGGCGCTCAGGATGATGATGGACCCGCGGAAGGGGCGCCCGTGATCTCGCGCGTGCGGGGGGAGCTGGTGCTGCGCGACCTGGAGCGCGTGGAGGTGATGACGCAGGGCGGCGTCGCCTACGAGGTGTTCATCCCCACCACGGTCTTCGAGCGGCTGCCGCGGCTGGGCGAGCAGGTGAGCCTGCGCACGTTCCACCTGGTGCGCGAGGACGCGCAGATGCTCTTCGGTTTCCTGGACGAGGTGGAGCGCACCGTCTTCTCGCGCCTGCTGGGGGCCACGGGGGTGGGCCCGCGGCTGGCGCTGGCGCTGCTGTCGGCGATGAGCGCGGAGCACCTGGTGCGCGCGATCCGCAACCGCGACGTGGCGGCGCTGACGGCGGTGAGCGGGGTGGGGAAGAAGACGGCGGAGCGGATCGCGGTGGAGCTCTCGGGGAAGCTGGACGACATCGGCTTCGCGCCGTCGGCGCTGTCGGCGCGGGTGCCGGGGCTGGAGGAGGCGCTGCGGGCGCTGGTGGCGCTCGGGATCACGCAGGCCGACGCGGACCGGGCGGTGCGCGCGGTGGTGGCCGAGCAGGGCGCTCTCCCCGCGCCGGACCTGATCCGCCACGCCCTGGCCCGGGCGACGGCGCGGTGAGCGCGCGGGTCCTGCGCCCGCCGGAGCGCGTGGCCGCCGGCCTGCTGGGCGCCGCCGTCTTCTTCCCCCCGCTCCTGGCGCGGCTGGACGGCGCGGAGCGCTGGATGCTCGACTGGTTCGCGCTCTCCGCCGCCCTGCTCTTCGCCGCGGCCACGGGGCTCTCCCGCCAGTCCGCCGTGCCGGGGCCGGATGACGGATCCACGTCTCCCGCGCCGGTGAAGGTGCCCGGCGTCTTTCGCGCGGCGCTGTGGATCGCGCGGATCGGCGCCGGAGCGTTCGCGGCGGTCATCCTGCTGCAGACGCTCGCGGCGACGGTGGGGCGGCGCTGGGACTCGCTCTCCGCGCCGCTGGTGCTGCTCGCGCTGGTGGCCCTCTTCGCCGCCGTGCGCGGGGTGGACCTGCTGGAGGAGCGGGCGGCCGGCGCGTAGGCCCGCCCCGGTCGGCCCTCACCCGGCGCCGCTACCGCGTCGCCACCCTCCCCAACCCCGGGAGAGGGTACTTTGCGGGGTTCCGCGCCGGTGACCGGCCATGTGAGCGGACGCCTGGCGGAGTCCGCGAAGGCGGATTTCGCGCCGTTGCAGCCGCGACTTTGGTCGCCCCAGCCATTCCGGCCGATCACCTTCCCCCTTGCCCGGACGGCTCCGATTCGGCAGCGTATCCCCGCCGAAGAAACGCCGCAAAGCCGCGAGCCGATGACCGATCAGACCCCGCAGCGCTCCGAGATCACCACGCCCGAGCCGATCGGCGACGACGAGACGGCGGAGCTCAGCCTGCGCCCGCAGCGGCTGGCGGAGTTCATCGGGCAGCCCAAGGTCAAGGAGTCGCTGCGCATCGCGGTCGACGCGGCGCTGGGGCGGAAGGAGCCGCTGGACCACATCCTCCTCTACGGCCCGCCCGGCCTGGGCAAGACCACGCTGGGGATGCTGATCGCGCGGGAGATGAACGTGAACATCAAGCTCACCTCGGGGCCGGTGCTGGAGAAGCCGGCCGACCTGGTGAGCACGCTCACGAACCTCTCCGACGGCGACGTGGTGTTCATCGACGAGATCCACCGCCTGCGCCCGATCATCGAGGAGTTCCTCTACCCGGCCATGGAGGACTTCCGCATCGACATCCGCCTCAGCGAGGGGCCGCACGCGCAGACCATCACCATGCCGGTGCCGCGCTTCACGCTGATCGGCGCCACCACGCGCTTCGGACTGCTCACGCCGCCGATGCGCGCCCGCTTCGGCATCGTGCAGCGGCTCGACTACTATCCCGTGGACCAGCTCGCCTTCATCGTCCGCCGCACGGCCGAGATCCTGGGGGTGGGCACCACGGCGGAGGGGGCGCTGGAGATCGCCAAGAGGAGCCGCGGCACGCCGCGCGTGGCCAACCGCCTGATGCGCCGCGTGCGCGACTACGCCCAGGTGCGCGCCGACGGCACCATCGACAAGGCGGTGGCCGACGCGGCGCTGCAGATGCTGGACGTGGACGAGCTCGGGCTCGACGAGATGGACAACCGGGTGCTGCGCTCGCTGATCGAGCAGTTCGGCGGCGGACCCGTGGGCCTCAACACGCTGGCGGTGGCGATCGGGGAGGACTCGGGGACGCTGGAGGAGGTCTACGAGCCGTTCCTGATCCAGAACGGCTTCCTGATGCGCACGCCGCGGGGCCGCGTGGCCACGGCGCTGGCCTACCGCCGCATGGGCTACGCGCCGCCCGTGGACGGGCGCCCCGATTCTCCCCCGCAGGCCAGCCTGTTCGACGCGTGATGGCGGTCCGTTCGAAGCGTTGCCGGTGGGCGAACCGACGTCATCCCGGGGGGAGCGGCAGCGACCCGAGGGATCTGCTTCGCGGTGCGGGTGGGTCGCGAGTCGAGCGGAAGCCTGGCGCCGCCCCTGGTCACATGCCGCTCGTCCGGATCCGGTGATGAGCGAGCGGGGCCGGCGCACCTCGGACTACGACTTCCACCTCCCGCCGGAGCAGGTCGCCCAGGCCCCGGCCGCGCGCCGCGACGCCAGCCGGCTGCTGGTGGTCGACCGCGCGACGGGGGAGCTCGCCCACCGCGTCTTCGCGGACCTGGCCGACTACGTCCCCGCGGGCGACGCGCTGGTGCTGAACGAGACGCGCGTGTTCCCGGCGCGGCTGGTGGGCCGCAAGCCCACGGGCGCGCAGGCCGAGGTGCTGCTGCTGACGCCGGAGGGGGGCGAGGAGAAGCTCTGGCGCGCGCTGGTGCGCCCCGGCGGCAAGCTCAAGCCGGGGCGGACGGTGGAGATCGCGCCGGAGCTCGCGGTGGAGATCGTGGAGAGCACGCCCGGCGGCGAGCGGATCGTGCGGCTGCACACGCCGCTGCCGCTGGCCGAGGCGCTGGAGCGCTGGGGCGAGGTGCCGCTGCCGCCGTACATCACGCACGCGGCCACGGCGGAAGACCGCGAGCGCTACCAGACGGTCTACGCCCGCGAGCGCGGCTCGGTGGCGGCGCCCACGGCGGGGCTGCACTTCACGCCGGAGCTGCTGGCGAAGCTGGAGGCGAAGGGCGTGCGCATCGTGCGGCTGGTGCTGCACGTGGGCGTGGGCACCTTCCGCCCGGTGGAGACGGAGGACCCGGCCGAGCACCGCATGCACTCGGAGTGGTACCACGTGCCGCCCGAGGCCGCCGCGGCGCTGAACGAGACGCGCGCGGCCGGCGGGGCGATCTGGGCCGTGGGGACCACGGTGACGCGCACGCTGGAGACGGTGGCCGACGAGGGCGGCGTGGTGCACCCGGGCGAGGGGTGGACGGACATCTTCATCCGCCCCCCGTACCGCTTCAGGGCGGTGGACCGGCTGGTCACCAACTTCCACCTCCCGCGCTCCACCCTGCTCATGCTGGTGGCCGCCTTCGCCGGCTACGACCTGGTCATGCGCGCGTACCGCGAGGCGGTGAAGGGCGGGTACCGCTTCTTCTCGTACGGCGACGCGATGGTGATCCTGGGAGCGGCAGGCCACGACGCCGCTCAGTCGTCATCGGCCGTGGTTCGGAACCGGGCCAGGAGCGGGAGGTGATCCGAGACCTCCACCACGTATTCGGAACAGGAGAGGCCGAGGTCCTCCAGGCCCAGCAGCCGAAAACTGCCTTCCTGGTACTCGGTGGTGAAGCCGCTGGAGATCGCGTACCCGTCCAGCGGATTTCCACGTTCCGGGTCGCACCCCGATATGTGCGTGAGGTGGCCGTCAAGCTCTTCGGAGGAAACGAACCGGAGGAATCCCGCGGGGCTCATCGCTTCGAAGTTCGCCCTGTCGTTCCGCCGCGTCGGCGTGGGCGCGATCATGTTGTAGTCCCCGATCACGAGCACGTCCTTCTCCTGCCCCTGCACCGCGCCCGCGATGAAGTTCGCGAGGGCGGTCGCCTGGCGCGTCCGTTGTGCTCGCTGTGCGGCGCTGCGACCGGACTTCAGGTGCACGCCGATCAGGATGAAGTCGAAGCTCCCGATCCGGACGTTCGCCGTGAGCGCCTGGCGTGAGCGCGGCTCCTCTTCGAGGTTGGTCCCGGCGATCAGCTGCCCGTTGGAGACGGTCGCACGCGAGTTGTGCAGGATGGCGATGTTCTGCACGACCTCGGGTCCCTGCTGCAGGATGACGGCTTCGTAGCCGAGCTGCTGTGCGATCTGATGGGCCGCTTCGTCGGGGTTCACCTCCGACAGCACGATCACGTCCGGCGCGGGATCGAGGTCGCGAATCACGCCGACGATCCGGGACAGCCGCCCCGGTGGGATCGGATCCAGTCCCGCGATGTTCCATTCCATGATCACGGCGTCGGTCTGCGCCATGCGCGCCGGCGCGGTCGATGCCGCTCCGGCGCTCAGCAGGACGATCGGGAGGCAAATGACGGCTCGCGGCATTCTCACGATGGCCTCCTTGCGGTGTGAGTTCCGGTGATTCCAGAGTGGGCGATCGGCGGTCCGACGCCGTAGTTGTACCTCGTGGGAACTCCACCCTACTGGATGGACTCGCGGACAAGCTTTCCCAATCCGGCCCTTTCCACCGATCCGCCATGAGCACGCTCCGTCTCCCGCGCATCCTCCTTCCCGCGTTCCTCCCCTTCGTCCTCACGTCGGCCGCCGGTGCGCAGGGCGTCTGCGTCACGGAGGCGAGCGGTCCGCGCATCGTGCAGGCGCGCGTGGAGCGGGCGAACGGCGATACCGTCGTGGCGGTGGACGGGCGGGCGCGGCGGCTGCGGGAGGCCTATCCCGCGAGAGGCCGGCTGCCTTGGGCGTACGCGGCGGACGGGAGCCCGGCGCCGGTGCGCGCGCAGGGGTACCTCTGGGAGGCGGAAGGGCCGGTGCGGACGCTGCTGCCGGAGGAGGCCCACCGGAGCGGCGAGATCGGCGGGACGCCCGCCTTCGCGGCGACGTGGGACCGGCCCGCGCAGCCGGAGCTGCTGTACGTGCCCGTGGGCGGGCGGTGCGCGTTCCAGGGGTTCCGGCGCGGGCGCTACGTCGGCATCCCGCGGCGGGTGCCGGACGCGGCGCTGCTCGACTCCGTCGCCATCTCCCACGGCGGGTGCGCGGACTGCCCGGCGTTCGACTTCGTGCTGGCGCGCGACGGCACCGCGCGGTACGCCGGCCGCGCCGAGGTGCGCCCGCTCGGCGAGCACGCGCTGAGGGCGCCGCCGGAGCTGTGGGCGGCCGTCGCCGGGCGCGCGGCGGCGCTGGCGGGCGACTCGCTGGAGGAGAGCTACGGCCGCCCGCCCGGCGCCGCCGGGTTCCCGCTGCGCCTCTACTTCCGCGGCGAGGACCCGATCCAGACCGAGGGCAGCCTCCCCGCGCCGGTGGACAGCCTGCGCGCGCTCGTCTTCCGCGCCTCGCGCGAGGTGGCCGGCTGGGGGAGGGTGGTCGACGTCGCCACGCTGGACGAGGGGTGGACGCGGCGCACCAGCCGGCGCACGTACACGGTGAGCGGCCGCCGCCTCGGGGGACGGATCACCCTGGACCTGCAGGAGACGGAGGACGGGTGGCTGAGCACGCTGGCGGCGCACCCCGCGCTGGAGGGCGTGCTGCGCAGCGCCATCCGCTTCGGGGGGAACCCCACGCGCGACCCGCTCCAGGTGCGCGCCACGGTGCTGACGCCGGACGGGCCGGCCACCTACGAGGCCTCGCGCAACCGCGACACGCTGGCGTGGCTGCTCACCGGCCCCGGCGAGCGCGAGCGGCGCACGGCGTTCCGCGACGTGGGCGGGGCGGTGCTGCAGGTGGCCGTGCACGCGCTGGAGAGCGCCCGGCTCAACCCCGGCGACTGGGTCGCCGTGCCCGTCCTCCCGCTCGGCGGCGGCGAGCCGGGGCGGCGCATCTGGCACGTGGCGGGAGAGGAGGAGGTGCGCACGCGCGCCGGGCGGTTCCGCGCCTACCGCGTGGAGGCCGTGGACGCGCCGGTCCCGCTCACGCTCTACCTCGCCGCCGAGGCGCCGCACACCCTGCTGCGCGCCGTCTACGGCCGCGCGCCCGACCTGGTGCGCGTCGAGCTGCGCACCCTGCGCGAGCAGCCGCGGGCGGGCGCCCCCGCGCGGCCTGATCGCTGATTGCGGCTCCGGATCGACGACGGGTAATGGAAGCACGCGGAGATTCGTGCCGCTACCGCGCCCGACCCACGGTGCAAGGTAAGAAGATTCTTCGGCCCTGCCGCCATCGGTGCAGAGGTCGGTGCCGTGTGGCCGGGCCTCAGAAGGACAGCAATCACCCCTGATCATCCCGGTTCGGGATGAGCCGGGCGCGCCGCGATGCCGCTGGAGCGAAGAGCCCCACCCTGCGCGAGGCAGGGTGGGGCTTCAACGTATCGAGCGGCCTTGCGTGCTTCCGGCGACTGGCGGAAGACGGCGCGCGATCTACTGCAGACGGGCGACGGCGATCCGCACCCTGTTCTGGAGCGTGTCGCCCGCGATGCCCCGCACCCGCAGCAGCTGCGGCTGCGTGTGAGTGCCGGTGAACTCGAAGTACTTCACCGCACCCGCGTGGAGATTCGGGACCTCCACCGGGGCGACCGGCCCGAAGGCGAGCTGGTGCGGGACCAGCGGGGAGTCGAGCATGTACGGCCACCCGAAGTCCTTCTTGAGCCCGGCCCACATGCTCGGGAGGTTCCAGGTGGGGAAGTCGAGGTCCCGGTTCGTCAGGCCGAAGCGGT
The DNA here is from genome assembly GCA_036389795.1 of Longimicrobium sp. Classification (NCBI taxonomy): domain Bacteria; kingdom Pseudomonadati; phylum Gemmatimonadota; class Longimicrobiia; order Longimicrobiales; family Longimicrobiaceae; genus Longimicrobium; species Longimicrobium sp. The sequence goes on along the minus strand of DASVWD010000151.1, from coordinate 13,517 downwards.
CGTCGGCGTACATCGCCAGCGCCCACTCCCCCAGGAGCTGGTCGATCGAGACGCCCGCGCGCTTCGCCAGGTTCTCCAGGTGGTAGTCCTGGGTGTTGGTCAGCGCCGTCAGGAAGGCGGCGTCGGAGGCGGCGTAGCGGTCGATCGTGTAGCGCACCAGCGACCACGCCGTGGCGTAGAACGCCGAGCTGAGGCCGGGGCTCTCGTCGTTGGTGCGGCCGAAGGCCGAGTTCACGTGGGGCGTGGTCATGAAGCCCTGGTAGAGCATCTGGAAGTGCCTCCACATGTTGACCGACGGCCGCCTCGGATCGGTCGCGCTGCACGGCTGCCAGTCCGGCCGGACGTCGCAGTACACGCTCCCCAGGGCGTCCGGGCCGCCGTAGCCGGTGTTGCCCTTCCACGGCACGTTGTAGACGACGTTGCGCGCCCAGAGCTCCTCCGCGTGGCGCGCGGTGCCCTCCTCCAGCCACGGCCACTCCCAGGCGGAGTTGTACACCCTGCGCGCGGCGAGCGACGCCACGTGCTTGGTCTCGTGGATGAAGGTCGAGCGCATGTTCCAGTACCAGGTGTCGGGGCTGTAGACGCCCCAGTAGCCGGTGCCGTTGAACGTCGGCAGGCGCGCGTAGAAGTACTCGCCGAAGTTGGTGGCCTTGTTGTACTCGTCCTCCGGGAAGTAGTCGCACGGCGACACGAAGCCGGCCACGCCGGTGTTGTTCAGCTTCGGGGTGAAGAGGGCCACCAGCACGCCGTTGTTGTCGGTCATGGCGTCGCGCCGGATCGGGTCGCCGAAGTGCGTGCGGATGATCGGCTCCATGTCGGCGTTGTACTCGTCGCCGATGCGCTGGTAGTACTCCCGCATCTTCGCGTTGTTGGCCGCCTTGAACTCGGTCGGCGTCTCGTCGTCCTCGTAGATGGCCAGCTTCCCCGAGTAGTAGACGCGGGTGGCGTTCACGGTGAGGAAATCGCCGCACCAGCCGCTGCTGAGGTCGAGCATCTTCATGACCCGGGTGGGCGGCGGCGGCGTGACCCCGGCCGGGACGGCGTTGCGGCTCGCGCGCAGGCGCGCGTCGCTCGGGAACCGGTTCCGCAGCCGCTCGAACTCGCGGCGGGTCGCCTCCAGGACGCGCAGGTGCGGATCGTCGCCCTGCTGCGCCAGCTCCTCGAGCGAGCGCTGGGCGGCGCCGGAGATCGGCGCGAACGACGGCGCGGCCACGCTGGGCCGCGGGGCCGGGGCGCGCTGCGCGGTGGACGCCACGCCCACGGCGTCGCCGGAGAACTCGATCCCCGCCGAGCTGTACGACCAGTCGTGGGTGTTGTAGACGGCCACCAGATAGCGGCTGTCGGTGCCGCTCGGGGCGAGCTCGTTGCAGCCCACCCGCGCCGAGTCGGTGACGATCGCCGTCTGGCCGACCGCCAGCGTGTGCCGCGGCACCTGGAGGGGGTGCGTGACCGCCGCGCCCCGCATCCCGCCGGAGGTCACGGAGACCGCCACGTTCCCCGAGAGGACGCAGGGCACGGTGACCTGCAGGCTGCCGGCGTCGCCGCCGACCACCGGGGCCGCGGCGCCGCCGATGGTGACGGACGCGGAGGCCGGGTCGAAGCTGGTCCCGGTGAGGGTGGCCGTGCGCCCCGGCACCAGCGGCAGCGGGCTCACCCCGGTGACCTGCGGCGCCGCGGACGACAGGGTGCCCGGGGGCGTCTCGGTGGAGACGAACACCAGGAAGCTGAACGCCTCCACCCCGGCCGGCATTCCCAGCCGCCAGGTCCTGGCGGCCGAAACCTCGCCGGGGGCGAGCACGCCGTCGGGGCCCAGCTCGTCCTGGTCCACCCCGCCGACCCTGCCGCCGTACTGGAAGTAGGGCTGCTCCGAGGCGGTGAAGGCGTCCGTCCCGCTGGCGTTGAGCACGGTGATGGTCCCGTTCCCCGCGGTGACGGTGGGGCCCGACGAGAACAGCACCCGCACCCCGTCGTCGTGGCGCGTGCTCCCGTCGCCGGTGCCCATCGGCAGGTTGGCCAGGTTCTGGACCGTGACGTCGAACGAGAAGACGCCGTCGGCGTAGCTCACCCGCGAGCTGACCAGGCGGACGTACTTCCCCTGCTGCCCCACCGTCTGGCGGTCCAGCCGGGCGCCGCCGGCCTGGCTCGGGTCGCCGCACTCCAGGGAGGCGCCGGCCACGCTGGCCCGGCACTCCAGCACAGCCAGCGATCCCTCGGGGACCTTGATCTCGGGAAGAGTCGCGCGGTCGCTGCAGGCGGCCGCGGCGACGGGAAGGCACAGCAGGACGGTCAGCCGGGCGAGCGCGCCGAGGCGCCCGCGGTTGTGAAACAGCACTTGAGTGTCTCCGGAAAGGACGCGCGCAGGCGGCCGTGGTTTGGTGGAGAGGCTCGGGCCGGCGAGTGGCTGGGGCTCGCGACGTAGAACCGGGTTCAGGTGCGCCGATCCTTGCCGAAGACGCACGGGCGCGCGTGTGCGACCACCGGGGGCGTTTCGGGGGAGGATCAGCGGAAGAAAACTAATGTATTTTTCACGTAAGTTCAAGTGCCGCAAGTATTTAGAACAAAAGCAGACGTGAAACGAGACGCCTGCCGCGCCGGGTGCGGCCGTCGTCCCGCCTCGCGCGGGTCCGTCCTCCTCGGGTTGTCGGAACCGCGCCGGGGTGATATCTTACCCTGCTGCCCCCGAAAACGGGGGCGGTTCTTTTTCCCCAGACCTGCTCCGCGCACTCACCGGCGCGGGGCCTCATGTCCACAGGAAGGTGACTTTTGCGGGACTACGAGGTCGTGTACATCTTCCACCCGTCGCTCGACGAGGGGAAGGTGAACGAGAAGCTCGACCGCTTCCACGGTCTCTTGACCGGGGGGCGCGGCGGCGAGATCACCGCCGTCGACCACTGGGGGAAGCGCCAGCTGGCCTACCCCATCGAGGACCAGAACAGCGGCTACTACGTGGTGGCGCACTTCGCCTCCCCGGCCGAGGCGCTCCCCGAGTTCGAGCGCATCCTGAAGCTCGACGAGGAGCTGCTGCGCTACCTGGTCGTCGTCAACGAGGGCGACCTCGCCACCACTCCCGTCCCGCCGCAGCCCAAGCGCAGCGAGGAGGACGAGGAGGAGCCCGTCGGCCCCGGCGCCGTCGTCGAGGAGGAGTAACCCATGCGTCCATCGCGCAAGGCGTGCCCCATCTGCGAGTCCGGGGCGCGCACCATCGACTACAAGGACGAGCGCACGCTGCAGCGCTTCATCACGGAGCGCGGCAAGATCCTCCCGCGGCGGATCAGCGGGATGTGCGCGCGGCACCAGCGCCAGGCCGGCACCGCCATCAAGCGGGCCCGCTACCTGGCCCTGCTGCCGTACATCGCCGGCTTCGAGCAGTAAGGAGGAACCCCCGATGCAGGTCATCCTCAGGGAGCGCCTGGAGAACCTCGGCGAGCCCGGCGAGATCGTCGAAGTCAAGCCGGGCTACGCCCGCAACTACCTGATCCCCAAGGGGCTGGCGTACGAGGCCACCGACGCCAACCGGCGCCGCCTGGAGGCCGAGCGCGCCCGCGTGGCCGCCCGCGAGGCGGAGACGCTGTCCGACGCGCAGCTGCACGCCCGCAAGATCGAGGGCGTGTCGCTCACCTTCACGGCCCGCGCGGGCCAGGAAGGCAAGCTGTTCGGCTCGATCACCTCGGCCGACATCGCCGAGAAGCTGGCCGCGCAGGGGATCCAGGTGGACCGCCGCCAGATCGAGCTGGAGGAGCCGATCAAGACCCTCGGCGTCACCAGCGTCCCCATCCGCCTGCACCCGCAGGTGAAGCCGGAGATCAAGGTCTGGGTGATCGCGGAGGAGTAGGCTTCCTCGCGGTCCCGGGCTTCGGAGGCGGCCCCGTCGTTCGCGGCGGGGCTGTCTTTTTAGTCCTGAGTGCTAAGTCCTTAGTGCCCAGTGCCAGTGCCCAGTGCCCAGTGCCCAGTGCCGCCGGTCCCACTTAGCACTTAGCACTCAAGACTTCGCACTTTCCTACCCCCTCCCTGGTCCCTAACTTGCCGCTCGGGCGGTTGTTCGAGGGGACGAAAACGCAACCCGAAAGACGGACCGGAATGAGCATCACCCCCGTGTCTCCCGCGTCGCTGGACCTGCCGAAGGAAGTGGCGCGCGTGGTGGAGCTGCTGTTCGACCGCAAGGCGCTGGAGGTCACGCTGCTGGACCTGCGCGGCATCTCCACCGCCACCGACTGGTTCGTGATCGCCAGCGGCACCTCCGACACGCACGTGGCGGCCATCGCCGACTCGGTGGTCGACGAGATGAAGAAGGAGGGCGTCCGCCCGCTGAACGTGGAGGGCGCGCGGGAGGCCCGCTGGATCCTGGTCGACTACTTCGACTTCGTGGTCCACGTCTTCCACCCCGCCGCCCGCGAGTACTACCGCCTGGACCGCCTCTGGGGCGACGCGCCCACGCACGTCCTGGAGCCGCAGGCCGCGGGCTGAGCGGGAGACGGAGGGCAGGGGCGCACACCGTTCCCTGCCTCCGCACGGAAGGCGGTAGTCCGCGCAGGCGGACTTCGTGTGGTCGTTGCAGCGAATTCATTCGCCCCCCTCCCCCTGAAACGCTTGCGGCGCAAGGAGTCTCGTCTTTACCTTTGCGTCGGCTCTCAAACCCCATCCTTCGGAGCGAGGGTCTGCTCCGGTCATTCCGGGCACTTCTCCCCCGAGCACATGACCGACTTCCCACCGGCCACCGGGTCCCCGGGACGGCGCCTGCCGGCGCCCACCTTCTTCGACCCCTCGTTCGAGCGGCTTCCGGCCGCCGCCTCGGCCGAGGCGGGGTACGGCGGCCCCGTGGCCCTGGTCTACGACCCCCGCGCCGACCGCGAGTGGGTGGCCGACGCGGCCATCGCCATCGCCACCGGGTGGGCCGCGGGCGGGCGCCGCACCGTGCTGGCCGACCTCAGCCTGGAGAACCCCATCCTCCACGAGCGCATCGGGATGGGGAACATGGACGGCGTCGTCGACATCTTCCTCTACGGCGCCTCGCTGGCCCGCAGCGCCCGGTCCGTCCCCGGGCGCGGCTTCTACCTGATCACCGCGGGGACCTACACCCCCGAGCCCGAGGCCATCTTCCGCCACCCGCGCTGGGAGAAGCTGGTGGCCGGCTTCCGCGAGGCGCAGGCGTCGCTGATGCTCTTCGTCCCCGCCGACGCCCCCGGGCTGGACGCGCTGGCGCAGTGGGCCCACGACGCCGTCCTGCTGGGCGGGCCTCCCGACGGGGCCACCTTCGCCCCGGCCGCCGGCCGCTTCGCCCCGCACGCCTGGCTGGTGCCGCCCCGCCGGGACGCCCCGGCCGCCGCCGCGACTCCGTCCGCTTCCGGTCCCGCTCCCGCGGCGCCCCCGCCCGAGCGCTTCCCCGAGCCCGAGCCGGTCCCGCCGTGGGCGGCGCGCCCGCCCGCCGACGCCACGGCCGCGGAGCTGCTGGGCGTCCCCGCGGCCGCCGCGCCCGCTCCCGCGCACGCCGCGCCGCCCGCGGAGCCGCTCCCCGTCCCCGACGTGGCGTGGGAGCAGGCCGCGCCGGCCCGGGGGCGCCGGCGCGGCATCCCCAAGAAGCGGAGGATCCCGCCCGTCGTCCTGGTGCTGCTGGTGCTGGCGTTCATGGCCCTGGCCGCCGGCGCGGTGCTCTGGTTCTTCTTCCCCGACGCGCTCACCCGGCTGCGGCGGCCGGCGGCCCGCCCCGCCGCCGCCCGGGCGGCCCCGGCGGCCCCGGCCCGCTACCGCGCCGACGCGGCGCCGGCGGGGACGGCGCGCCCCTACTCCGTCTTCGTGCGCGCCTTCCCCGACTACCAGCCGGCGCGCGAGCTGGCCGAGCAGGTGGCCGACAAGCTCCCGGGAGAGCCGGTCTACATCATCCCCGAGCAGAGCGGAGGCGTGCTCTACCACAAGGTGTACGCGGGGATGATGGAGGACACCGTGGCGGCCGCGCGGGTGCGGCAGCAGCTCCTGCAGGACGGCACCATCAACCCCGAGGACGCGGGTGGCACCTCGGCGCTGGTGCAGCCCCGCCCGCTGGCGTTCATGCTGGGCCTCTTCCCCACCCGCGAGGAGGCCGAGCTGCACGTGGCCGAGCTGGCCGCCAACGCCATCTCCGCCTACCCGGCCGCGGTGCCGCTCTCCGACGGCAGCGAGCGCTGGACGCTGTACGCCGGCGCCTTCGCCGACTCGGCGAGCGCGGCCCCCATGAAGACCCAGCTGGAAACCGCTGGACTCCCGGCGCGGCTGGTCGAGCGCACGGGACGCCCCGCCGCCTCCCCGAAATGAAGCTCCGCACCCTCCAGCTCCACGGCTTCAAGTCGTTCCCCGACCGCACCACCATCGAGTTCCGCGACGGCGTCACGGCCATCGTGGGGTCGAACGGCTGCGGCAAGTCCAACACCGCCGACGCCGTGCGCTGGGTGCTGGGCGAGCAGCGCGCGTCCGCCCTGCGCGGCGGGAAGATGGAAGAGGTGATCTTCCAGGGGACCGTGAAGCGCCGGCCGCTCAACTACGCCGAGGTCTCGCTCGTCTTCTCCAACGAGGACGGGCGCGTTCCCGTGCCGCAGAGCGAGATCGAGATCGCCCGCAAGGTGTTCCGCGAGGGGGGCAGCGAGTACGCCATGAACCGCGTCGCCTGCCGCCTGCGCGACATCCACGACCTGCTGCGCGACACGGGGCTGGGGTCCAACGCCTACTCGATCATCGAGATCGGGATGATCGACTCGATCCTGTCGGAGCGGGCCGAGGAGCGGCGCGCCATGTTCGAGGAGGCGGCGGGGATCGGCCGCTACAAGGACCGTCGCAAGGCCGCCCAGCGCCGCCTGGAGGGCGCCGAGGTGGACCTGGCGCGGCTCGGCGATCTGGTGGCCGAGGTGGAGTCGAAGGTGCGCTCGCTGGCCCGCCAGAAGCGCCGCGCCCAGCGCCACGCCGAGCTGCAGGCCCGCCGCCTCGACCTCGAGGTCGCCCTGGCGCGCGCCGACCTGGAGGCGCTCACCGCGTCGCTGGGCGAGGGCGCGCGGCGGCAGGGGGCGCTGGAGCGCGAGGCGGGCGAGGCGCGCACCGAGCTCGCCACCGCCGAGGCGGTGCTGGAGGAGCGGCGGATCGAGGCCGCGGAGCTCGGGCGGCGGCGCCAGCAGGTGGCCGGGCGCCTCGACGAGGTGCGCCAGCGGCTGGACGCGCACGAGCGCGAGATCCTGCTGGCCGACGAGCGCCGCTCCAACGCGGAGATGCGCATCGCCCAGCTGGTGAAGGAGCGCGGCGAGCTGGGCGAGCGCGCGGCGCGGCTCGAACGCGAAGCCGGGCGGCTGCAGGGCGAGCGCGACGTGGCGCTGGGGCGGCTGGACACGGTGCGCGAGCGGCTGGAGGCGCGCGTGGCGGAGAACGAGTCCCTGCGCGCGACGCTCTCGGCGCACCGCCAGGCCAGCGAGGCGGCGGCCGCGCGCTCGCGCGAGGTGGCGCGCGACATCGCCGCCGCGGAGGGCGAGCGCGCGGCCTCGGAGCGCCGCCGCGCGGAGGCGCTGGAGCGGCTGGCGGGGCTCGCCGAACAGGACGCGCAGCTCGGCGCCGAGATCACCGTGCTGGGCGAGCAGACGGAGCTGTGGCACGGGCAGGGCTCCACGCTGCGCGACCGGCTGGACGCGGCGGCCGACGCGGCGGACGCGGCCCGCGAGGCGGCGCGCGTCCTCCGCGGCCGCGAGGGGCCGCTGCGGGACGCGCTGCGCGCGGCGGAGGACCGCGTCTCGCGCCTCGCCAGCCAGGTGGCCGCGCGCGAGGCGATGGAGCGCAGCTACGAGGGCTTCTCCCCCGCGGTGACGGCCATCATGGGCGACCGCGCCCGCTTCCCCGGTGTGCTGGCGCCGCTGGCCGACTTCGTCCGCGCCACCACGGCGGACGCGGCCACGGCACAGGCGGTCGAGTCCTTCCTGGGGACGCTCCTGCAGGCGCTCGTCGTGGAGGACCTGGCCGCCGCGCGCGCGGTGCGGAAGTGGTTCCGCGAGGAGTGGACAGGGGGCGGCTCGCTCCTCCTCCTCCCGCTCGACGCGCCGGGGGTGCGGGAGCAGCTGGCCCAGGCGTCGGCCGCGCACCGGCTGGGGGTCTCCGGGAGCGGGGCGGCGCAGGCGTGGGTGGAGGTCTTCCTCGCGGGGCTGCTCGTCCTCCCGGGCGAGGACCCGCTGGACGCCTACGCGGCGGGCGCGCGGGTGGACGCCTTCGGCGACACGGTGGACCCGCGCGGGGTGATCCGCCTGGGGCAGCCGGCGGCGGGGGAGGGGATCCTCGCGCGGCGCGAGGCCCTGGGCCGCCTGCGGAACGAGCTGGAAGACGCGGAGGTGGCGCGCGACCGGCGGGTGCTGGAGCGCGACGCGCTGGCGCAGGAGGTCCTCCTGGCCGAGGAGCGCGCCCGCGAGGCCGACGAGGTGCGGCGGGTGATGGAGGCCGACCTGCGCCAGCTCGACGCCGACACCGCCGCGCACGGCCACCGCCGCGGCCGCCTGGAGCGCGAGCGCGAGCAGGTGGTGGCCGCCGCCGCGGCCGCGAAGCGCGAGGCGGAGCACGCCGCGGCGCGCATGGCGGAGCTGGACGCGCGGCTCGAGGAGCTGGCCCGCCTCTCGGCCGGGGCGGGCGCGGAGGCGGCGCGGGCCGGCGCCGGGCTGGCCGAGCTGGACGCGGCGTGGGAGAGCGCGCGCGACGAGGAGAGCGAGCTGCGCGTGGCCGTCGCCCGGGCGGAGGCCGAGCTGCGCGAGGTGGAGCGCGCGCTCTCCGAGGCGCTGAACGGGGCCGACGCGGCGCGGCGGCGCGCCGCCACCCTCGAGGCCGAGGCCGAAGAGCTGCGCCGCTCGCTGGAAGGCCTCTCCGGCATCCGCGAGCGCGCCGGGGACCAGGTGGAGACGCTCTTCGCCGAGCGCGACCGCCTGGCCGCCGACGTGGCGAACCTGGACGCGCGCCTGGGCGAGCTGGAGGCGGAGCTGGCGGGGGCCGAGGAGCGCGCCCGCGTGGCCCGCCGCCGCGAGGCCGAGGCGGCCGAGGCGCGCCACCGCATCGAGCTGGAGCGCGCGGAGCTGGAGGGGCGCGTCGTCCGTGCCCGCGAGCGGCTGGAGGTCGAGTGGGCGCGGCCGTGGGAGGTCCTGGTCGCGAGCGCGAACCCGGTCGAGGAGGGCGGCGCGGAGGCGTGGCGGGCGGAGGTGCGCGAGATCATCCAGCAGATCGACGCGCTGGGGCCCATCAACATGCTGGCCGTGCAGGAGCACGAGGAGGAGGACCGGCGGCTGCGCTTCCTGCTGGAGCAGCAGGCCGACCTGACCCGGGCGCGCGACGACCTGGCGGCGGCGATCCGGCAGATCAACAAGACGGCGCGCGAGGTCTTCATGAGCACCTTCGACCAGGTGCGCGAGAACTTCAAGCGCACCTTCCAGTCGCTCTTCCAGGGCGGCGAGTGCGACGTGTGGCTGGCCGACCCCGACGACCCGCTGGAGAGCCCGATCGAGATCCAGGCCAGCCCCCGGGGGAAGAAGACGCAGCGCATCCACCTCCTCTCTGGCGGCGAGCGCACGCTCACGGCGCTCTCGCTCCTCTTCGCCATCTACCTGGTGAAGCCCTCGCCGTTCTGCCTCTTCGACGAGGTGGACGCGCCGCTCGACGAGGCCAACGTGGGGCGCTTCATCCAGCTCCTGAACGACTTCAAGGGGCAGACGCAGTTCATCGTGATCACCCACAACCCGCGCACCATGGAGAGCGCGGACTGGATCTACGGGGTGACGATGGAGGAGCCCGGCGTCTCGTCGATCGTCGGCGTGGAGCTGGAGGGCGCCTGGTCGTTCGGGGACCAGCGGGCGGCGGTGGCGCAGTGAGGATTATCCGAAGCTAAAAGCCTATAGAGAAGGAGCATCAGGTGAATCTCGATGCTGTCGCACTCATAGGCCGTGCAAACCCGCAAAAGCCGGGAGTCTCTCCATTTAGCCCAATGGGTTCTTGCATCTGCGTCGACCCGGATGGCGTAGTTGCGACTTGTTGCCACACACTCATCAACTTCTTTGAACGGTGGTCCCCATACGCCGTTCCCAAAGGGCCGGATGTCAAAGAAGTGATAGAAGATGCAGAGCGGCACGAACGTCCTTGGTTCTTTTTCCCATCGAAGTTTGCTTGGCAGCCGTCCGGACGTACTCACGAAGGCGGTGCTTATCCGATGCTCTCCTTCCAGGCTGATCGCTTACTGGACATCGCTGTAGTGGAACTCGGGGGATCAGGGGTCGACAGGCCTCTACCATTTGTCAGAATAGCGCGTTTTCCAGCGGAGGTTGGGGATAAGGTTCGTTTCGCCGGCTTTTATGACTCCGGAGTGTTGAAGGATCGAGATGGCTACTTGCGTGGATGGCCGATGTGTAAGGACGAGGCGAGCGTAATTTGTTCCACACCAAACGGATTCTTGATCGATTATCCAGTTCGTAGGGGGATGAGCGGGAGTGGGGTCTTCAATGGAGAAGGAGGGTTGGTGGGGATCATCGTTGAGTATTGGTCTCCCGAGTTCGCGGCTAAGCAAGTGGGTATTGAGAAATCCCTTGGCCTTTGTGCGAACGCACACTTGTTGATTCCACAATATCAAAAGCTTCGTTTGGAAGCTGAGGCACGGGCAGCGGATGGTGACCTTCCGTGGTGTACTCTAACATAGGCGCAGTGAAGCGTGTAACGACGCCGGTACCTGCGTCTTAAGTAGAAGTGTAATGACTCTCGCCGTCCCTGACCGGCTCGCGGCGGAGTGCGCCCGAACGCCCGCGCGCGCCGCCTGGCTCGCGCGGCTGCCGGACGTGGTCCGCGAGCTGGCGCGGCGGTGGTCGCTCGACGTCGGCCCGCCGTTCGAGGGCGAGGCGAGCTGCGCGTGGGTGGCGCCCGCGACGCGCGCGGACGGGACATCGGTGGTGCTCAAGCTCGGCATGCCGCACATGGAGGCCGAGCACGAGATCGCGGGCCTGCGCTTCTGGGCGGGCGACCCCACCGTCCGCCTCCTCGACGCCGACGACGGGCTGGGCGCCATGCTCCTGGAGCGCTGCGAGCCCGGCACCTCGCTGCGCTCCGTCCCCGGGCCCGAGCAGGACCGGGTGGTCGCCGGGCTCCTGCGCCGGGCCTGGCGGGCGCCCTCTCCGCCGCACCCGTTCCGACCGCTCTCCGCGATGACGAGGTACTGGGGCGAGGAGACGCTCGCGGACGCCGCGCGGTGGCCCGACGCGGGGCTGGTCCGCGAGGGCCTGCGCCTGTTCGAGGAGCTGTCGGCGGGGGCGTCCGTGGAGGTGCTGCTGGCGACCGACCTGCACGCCGGCAACGTCCTGCGGGCGCGGCGCGAGCCGTGGCTGGCGATCGACCCCAAGCCGTTCGCCGGCGACCCGGCCTACGACGCGACGCAGCACCTCCTGAACTGCCGGGCGAGGCTGCGCGCCGACCCCGGGGAAACGATCCGCCGCTTCGCCGACCTGCTGGGCGTGGACCCGGAGCGGGTGCGGCTGTGGACGCTCGCGCGCCTGGCCGCGGAGCCGCGCGACGACTGGGACGAGGAGCCGCTCGCGCTGGCGCGGGCGCTGGCGAGACCCGCGTGAGGGATGCGCGCCCGACAGGGCCGCGCGCAGCCCGGCCCGGAGCGCAGCGGAGGGACACGCCCAACCAGCGGTTCAGGCGGTTCGCGGTTTCCGTGAGGCCCTTCTCGAACGACGTCCCACCTTCCGCACCGCACCCTGCGGCTCCCTTCGTCCTCTGCCGTAGACGCGGCCCCGCGCGGCGCGTAGATTTCGTCTGTGGCGGGACAGTCCCGCAGGCACGAAAGCGTTACCCCGAAACCATCTCGCGAGCCATGCTGGTCGTGATGAGGCACGATGCGACGCCCGAGCAGGTGCAGGCGGTCGTCAACGTGATTACCGAAATGGGATACGAGGCCCGGCCGATGCCGGGGAAGCAGCGCACCGCCGTGGGCCTGGTGGGCAACGACGGCAAGGTGAACGCCGACCGCATCGAGGCGCTCCCCGGCGTGCTGGAGATCATCCACGTCACGCAGCCGTACAAGCAGGTCTCGCGCGAGTGGCGCGACGAGCCCACCATCATCGAGCTGGACAACGGCACCCGCATCGGCAGCGAGCAGGTGGCGGTGATGGCGGGGCCCTGCTCGGTGGAGTCCGAGGAGCAGATCGTGGGCATCGCGCACCGGCTGCGCGAGGCGGGCGCCACCATCCTGCGCGGCGGCGCCTTCAAGCCCCGCACCTCGCCGTACTCGTTCCAGGGGATGGGCGAGGCCGGGCTCAAGCTGCTGGCCAGGGCGCGCGAGGAGACGGGCCTGGCCGTGGTCACCGAGGCGCTGGACGAGGAGAGCCTGGCGCTGGTGGCGAAGTACGCCGACATCATCCAGATCGGCGCGCGCAACATGCAGAACTTCTCGCTCCTGCGCCGCGCGGGCCGCACGGGGAAGCCGATCCTGCTCAAGCGCGGGATGGCCGCCACGGTGAAGGACCTGCTCCTGAGCGCCGAGTACATCCTGGCGGAAGGGAACGGGAAGGTGATCCTCTGCGAGCGCGGGGTGCGCGGCTTCGACACGCACACGCGCAACCTGCTGGACCTCACCGCCATCCCCGTGGTCAAGTCGCTCTCGCACCTGCCGATCATCGCCGACCCGAGCCACGGCACGGGCCTGCGCGCCAAGGTGATCCCCATGGCGCGCGCGGCGGTGGCCGCCGGGGCCGACGGGCTGATGATCGAGGTGCACCCCGACCCCGAGCGCGCGCTCTCCGACGGCGCCCAGTCGCTCTTCCCGGGGCAGTTCGAGGAGCTGATGGAGCAGATCGCGGTGATCGCCGAGGCGATCGGGCGCGAGCTGTCGCCGTCGCTCACCGGGCGGCCGGTGCGGGCGGTGGTGTGACGGAGCTTCGCCGCGCGGGGACCACCAACAAGCCGCTGGGCGACCGGGGCGAGCAGCTCGCGGCCGACTACCTGGCGCGCGGCGGCTGGACGATCCTGCACCGCAACTTCCGCCTGGGCCACCGGGAGGTCGACCTCGTCGCGCGCCGCGGCGAGGTCGTGGCGTTCGTGGAGGTGAAGACGCGCGCCGGCCTCGGCTACGGCCACCCGCTGGAGTCGATCACCGCGAAGAAGCGCCGCGAGGTCCAGCAGGTAGCCGCCGCCTGGGTGGAGCGCCACGGGAAGGACGGCGACGTCTACCGGTTCGACGCCGTCTCGGTGCTGGTGCGCGCCGGCGGCGAGCCCGTCATCGAGCACGTGGAGGACGCCTGGCGGATGACGTAGTTTCCCTCCCTTCTCTCTTCCTCGTCCCTTCGCGGTAAACCGTTGGAACCCTCGCCGCTCCAGTTTCCGGAGTGGAGGGGGGTTTGCCGTTCACTTTGTTCGGTTTCATACCAGATTGCCGAGCATTGTTCTGGTTCCGAACAGATTGGAATCACACAGAGGACACAGAGAACACGGAGGAACTGAAGACGCGATTGAAGTTTCTCTGTGTCCTCTGTGTCCTCTGTGTGATGCTCTATCAGAAA
>DASVWD010000150.1 GCA_036389795.1 Longimicrobium sp. | reverse complement strand
AGACGCTCGTCGTGGGCGCGGACTTCCTGAACGCGGAGCCGACGGTGTTCTGGCAGGACAACGCGCCGGACGTACGGCTGATGAACGAGTACGGTCCCACGGAGACGGTCGTCGGCTGCTCCGCCTACACGCTCCCGAACGGCGTGCACCGCGCCGGACCGGTCCCGGTGGGCAGGGCCATCCAGAACCTCACCTTCTTCGTGCTGGACGGGCGGATGGAGCCGGTGCCGGTGGGGCTGCCGGGCGAGCTGTACATCGGCGGCGCGGGGGTGGCGCGCGGCTATCTGGGAAGGCCCGCGTTGTCGGCGGAGAAGTTCGTCCCCGATCCGTTCGCGGAGCCGGGGTCGCGGATGTACCGCACGGGGGACCGGGCGCGCTGGCTGGAGGGCGGCAACCTGATGATCCTGGGCCGCGCCGACAACCAGGTGAAGATCCGCGGCTACCGCGTGGAACTGGGCGAGGTGGAAGCTGCGCTCCGAGCCCATCCCGCCGTCTCCGCGGCCCTGGCGGTGATGCGCGAGGACGTCCCCGGTGACCGGCGGCTGGTGGCCTACGTCGTCGGCGGGGCGGACGCGGAGGCGCTGCGCGAGCACCTGCGGGCGACGGTGCCGGAGTACATGGTGCCAGGCGCCTTCGTGAAGCTGGACGCCCTGCCGCGGACGGCCACGGGCAAGCTGGATCCGAAGACCCTGCCGGCGCCGGAGTACGGCTCCGCCGAGGAGCGGTACGTGGCGCCCCGCACGCCCGTGGAAGAGACGCTGGCCGCCATCTGGGCGGAGGTGCTCCGGGCGGAGCGGGTGGGCGTGGAGGAGAGCTTCTTCGAGCTGGGCGGCGACAGCATCCTCTCCATCCAGGTGGTGTCGCGGGCGCGCCGGGCCGGGGTGGCCATCACCCCCCGCCAGCTCTTCGAGCACCCGACCATCGCCGAGCTCGCTTCGCTGGCCCGGGAGGCGGCCGAGGCGCCCCGCGCCGAGCAGGGGCGGGTGGAGGGCGCGGTGGCGCCGACCCCGATCCAGGCCTGGTTCTTCGAGCAGGGGCACGGTTCGCCGTGGCACGAGAACCAGTCCGTCCTCCTTTCCGTCCCCGGCGCGGCGGCGGCCGTGCTGGACGCGGCGCTCCCGGCGGTGCTGGAGCACCACGACGCGCTCCGCCTCCGCTTCCGGCGCGCCGCGGCGGGGTGGGAGCAGTGGCACGCCCCCGAGACCGGGATCGCGCTGGAGCGCGTCGACCTCTCCGCGCTGGCCGGCGACGAGCAGGACCGCGCGCTGGAAGCGGCCGCCGCCGAGCGGCAGGCCGGCCTGCGCCTGGAGGAGGGGCCGCTGGGGCGCGCGGTCCTCTTCGACCGCGGCGAGCGGGGACACGTCCTCTTCCTGGTCCTGCACCACCTGGTGGTGGACGGCGTCTCCTGGCGGATCCTCCGCGACGACCTGGAGCGCGCGTGCGCGCAGGTCGCGGCTGGCGAACCGGTGGAGCTGGGCGAGAAGAGCACCTCGTACCGGGAGTGGTCCCGGGCGCTGGAGGCGTACGCGGCCGGCGAGGCGCTCCGCGCCGAGGCGGCGCACTGGCTGGCGCAGGGCCCCGAGGGCGTGGCCCCGCTCCCCGTGGACGGAGAGCGGGGGGCGGGGACGGTGGACGGCTCGCGCACCGTGAGCGTCCGGCTGGGCGCCGAGGAGACGCGCGCGCTCCTGCAGGAGGTCCCCTCCGCGTACCGCACGCAGGTCGACGACGTCCTCCTCTGCGCGCTGGCCCAGGCCGTGTCGGAGTGGACGGGCGGCGCGCGCGTCCGGGTGGCGCTGGAGGGGCACGGGCGCGAGGAGGGGGTGGCCGCCGGCGTCGACCTCACCCGCACCGTGGGATGGTTCACCAGCCTCTACCCGGTGGTGCTGGACCTGGAGGGCGCGGCCGGCCCGGGAGACCGGCTGAAGCGGGTGAAGGAGCAGCTTCGCGCGGTCCCCGGGCGGGGGATCGGCTACGGCGTGCTGCGCTACCTGTGCCCCGACCCGGAGCTGCGCCGCGCGCTGGCCGCGGCGGCCTGGCCGGAGATCGTCTTCAACTACCTGGGCCAGTTCGACGGCGCGGGGCCGGCGGAGGCGGGCTTCGGCTTCGTGGGCGGGGCGCGGGGGCCCGAGTCGGCCGGCGACAACCGCCGCTCCTTCCTCCTGGAGGTCAACGGCTCCGTCGGCGGCGGGAGCCTGGCGCTCCACTTCACCTGGGGGAAGGACACGCACCGCCGCGAGACCGTCCGGCGGCTGGCGGACGCGTACCTCGAGGCGCTGCGCGGGCTGATCGCGCACTGCCGCGAGGAGGGCGCCGGCGGGTACACCCCCTCCGACTTCCCCCTGGCGGAGCTGTCGCAGGCCGAGGTGGACGCGCTCCTGGCCGGCCGGCGCGGGGTGGAGGACCTCTACCCGCTCTCGCCGATGCAGGAGGGGATGCTCTTCCACGCCGTCTCGGGGCACGAGCGGCAGCCGTACCAGGTGCAGGTGGTGCGGCGGCTGGAGGGGAGCCTGGACGCCGCCCTCTTCCGGCGCGCGTGGGCCGAGGTGGCGCGCCGCCACGCCGCCCTCCGCACCGGCTTCGTCTGGCGGGGGGTGCGGCGCCCGCTGCAAAGGGTGGAGCACGCCGTGGAGGTGCCGTGGGTGGAGGAGGACTGGACCGGCCTGGACGAGGCCGGGCGGGAGGCGGCGCTGGAGCGCTACCTGGAGGCCGACCGCGCCCGCGGCTTCGACCTGGAGGAGGCCCCGCTGATGCGGTGCGCCCTCTTCCGCGCCGGCGAGGGGACGCACTGGTTCGTCTGGAGCCTCCACCACCTCCTCAGCGACGGGTGGGCGACCGCGCGGGTGGAGAGCGAGGCGTTCCGGGTGTACCGCGCGTGGAGCGCGGGGAGGGAGGCGGAGCTCCGGCGCGCGCGGCCGTTCCGCGACCACGTGGCGTGGCTGGCGCGGCAGGACTCCGGCGCCGCCGAGCGGTACTGGCGCGGCGTGCTGGCGGGGTTCGACGCCCCCACGCGGCTGGGGGTGGACCGCCCCGCGGGCCCCGACGCCGGCCTCCGCAACGCGCAGCGCCGCCGGGCGCTTTCGCCCGAGCTCACCGCCCGGCTCGAGGCGACCGCGCGGGAGCGGCAGGTGACGCTCAACACCCTCCTGCAGGGGGCGTGGGCGCTTCTCCTGTCGCGCTACTCCGGTGAGGACGACGTGGTGTTCGGCGCCACCGTCTCCGGCCGCCCCGCCGAGCTGGAGGGGGTGGAGGAGATGATCGGCGTCTTCATCAACACCCTCCCGGTGCGGGTGAAGGTGCCGGGGCACGCGCGGGTGGGCGCCTGGCTGGCCGGGCTGCAGCGGGCGCAGGCCGAGGCGCGCGAGTACGAGTACGCCCCCCTGGTGCAGGTGCAGGGGTGGAGCCAGATGCCCCGGGGGACGCCGCTCTTCGAGTCCATCTTCATCGCCGAGAGCCTTCCGGGCGACGACGGCGCGGCCGGCGGCGGCGCGGGGCTCGCCACGGCCGGCGGGCGCACCCTGGAGTGGAACACCTTCCCCCTCACCCTCCTGGCCTCGCCCGGGCGGAGGCTGTCGCTGGCGCTCAGCTACGACGAGAGCCGCTTCGACGCCCCCGCCGTCGACCGGATGCTGGAGCACCTGGACCGCGTCCTGGAGGCGCTCGCCGCCGACGCCGACGCGCCGCTCTCGAGCGTCTCCCTGGTGGGCCCGGCGGAGCGGGCCCGGCTGGTGGACGAGTGGAACCGCACCGCGCGGCCGTACCCCCGCGGCGTCTGCATCCACGAGCGCTTCGAGGAGCAGGTCCGCGAGCGCCCCGGCGACGCGGCGCTGGTCTGGGGGAGCGAGTCGCTCTCCTACGCCGAGCTGGACGCGCGCGCCAACCGGCTGGCGCACCACCTGGCGGCGAGGGGCGTGGGGCCGGACAGCCGCGTGGCCGTGCTCCTCGAGCGTAGCGCGGAGCTGGTCGTCTCCATCCTGGCCATCCTCAAGGCCGGCGGGTGCTACGTCCCGCTCGACCCGACGCACCCCGCCGAGCGCCTCCGCTTCATGCTGGCCGACTCGGGCGTGGGTGTCCTGGTGGCGCGGCGCGGCGTGGCCGACGCGGTGGACACCGCGGCGGTGCCCGTGGTGTGGCTGGACGACGACGCGGAGGCGATCGCCGCCCGGCCGGCGGACGCGCCCCGGAGCGGGGCCACGCCCGAGAACCTGGCGTACGTGGTCTACACCAGCGGGAGCACGGGGCGGCCCAAGGGGGTGATGGTGGCCCACCGCCACGTGCTGCAACTGGTGGTGACCGATTACGTGAAGCTGGGGCCGGGCGACCGCGTGGCCCAGGCGACCAACGCGAGCTTCGATCCGTGGGCGTTCGAGACGTGGGGAGCGCTGCTGAATGGCGCCACCCTGGTGGGCATCCCCCGCGAGGTGCTCCTCTCCCCGGCCGCGGTGGGCGAGTTCCTGCGCGAGGAGCGGATCACCACCCTCTACCAGACCACCGCGCTCCTCAACCAGCTCTCGCGCGAGCAGCCGGGCGTCTTCGCCAGCCTGCGCGAGGTGCTCTTCGGCGGGCAGGCGGCGGACGCCGACCGCGTCCGGGACCTGCTGAAGACGGGGAAGCCGCGGCGCCTCCTCCACATGTACGGACCCACCGAGACCACGGTGTGGTCCTCGTGGGAGCAGGTGGAGGAGGTCGCGGACGACGCGCTCACCGTCTCCGCCGGCCGCCCGACCGCGAACCAGCGGATCTACATCCTCGACGCCTCGCTGGCGCCGCTCCCCGTCGGCGTCCCGGGGGAGACGTACGTGGGCGGCGAGGGGATCGTCCGCGGCTACCTGAACCGTCCCGCGCTCACGGCGGAGCGCTTCCTTCCCGACCCCTTCGCGGACCAGCCGGGGGCGCGGATGTACCGCACCGGCGACCGGCTGCGCTGGACGGCCGGCGGCGCGCTGGAGTTCGTGGGGCGCGTGGACGAGCAGGTGAAGATCCGCGGCTACCGCATCGAGCCCGGCGAGGTGGAGGGCGCGCTCTCCTCGCACCTTGGAGTCCGCGAGGCGCGGGTGGTCGCCCGGCGGGACGCGTCCGGGGAGACGCGGCTGGTGGCCTACACCGTGGGCGAGGCGGACGCCGAGGCGCTCCGCGCGCACCTGCGGCTGAGCCTTCCCGAGTACATGATCCCCGCCGCGTTCGTGGCCCTGGGCCAGATTCCGCTCACCCCCAACGGCAAGCTGGACGTGGCGGCGCTTCCCGCGCCGGAGATGGGCTCGTCCGACGACCAGTACGTGGAGCCGCGCACGCCGGTGGAGGAGGTGCTGGCGGAGGTGTGGCGCGAGGTGCTGGGGGTGGCGCGCGTGGGACGCGACGACGGCTTCTTCGAGCTGGGCGGCCACTCGCTCCTCCTGATGCGGCTCCACGGCCGCCTGTGCGAGGCGCTGGGACGGGAAGTCCCCATCGTCGACCTCTTCCGCTTTCCCACGGTGGCCTCGCTGGCCGGGTACCTGGAGGGCGGTCTGGACGCCGGCGGGGACGCGGGTCCGCGGCCGGGGCGGGGGAGCGCGCGGGCGGCGAAGCGGCTGGCGCTGGCGAGCGCGCGCGACGCCGGCCTGAGCGCGGACCTGGAGGGGGGCCGATGAGCGGCAACGCCCTCCCGGCCGCCGGGTACGGCGCCGCCATCGCCATCGTCGGAATGGCGGGGCGCTTCCCCGGTGCGCGCGACGTGGACGAGTTCTGGAGCAACCTCCGCGGCGGGGTCGAGGGGATCACCTTCTTCACCGAGGAGGAGCTGCGGGCGGCCGGCGTCTCCCCGGCGCTCCTGGCCAACCCGCACTACGTGCGGGCGAGCGGGGCGGTGGACGGCATGGAGCTCTTCGACGCCGCCTTCTTCGGCTTCAGCCCGCGCGAGGCCGAGGTGATGGACCCGCAGCACCGCGTCTTCCTGGAGACCGCCTGGGAGGCGCTGGAGAACGCGGGGCACGGCCCCGGGACCACCACCGAGACGGTGGGGGTCTACGCGGGCTCGTCGGCCAGCTCCTACCTGGGGCGCCACGTGGGGGCCCACCCCGAGGTGGTCGAGGCGGTGGGCGGCTTTCAGCTGAGCCTGGCCAACAGCAAGGACTTCGTGGCCACCCGCGCCGCGCACAAGCTGAACCTGTGTGGCCCCGCGCTGAACGTGCAGACGGGGTGCTCCACCGGGCTGGTGGCCGTCCACCTGGCGTGCCAGGCGCTGGCGGCCGGCGAGTGCGACCTGGCGGTGGCGGGGGGCGTCTCCCTCCACCCCGCCCAGCGCGAGGGGTACCTCTACTCGCCCAGCGGGATCGGCTCGCCCGACGGGCACTGCCGCGCCTTCGACGTCCACTCGGCGGGGACGGTGGGGGGCTTCGGCGTCGCGCTGGTGGTCCTCCGCCGGCTCGCCGACGCGCTGGCCGACGGCGACACCATCCGCGCGGTGGTGCGCGGCTCCGCCGTCAACAACGACGGCGCGCAGAAGGTGGGCTTCACCGCCCCCAGCGTGGAGGGGCAGGCGGCGGTGATCGAGGAGGCGCTGGCCGTGGCCGGCGTGCCCCCGGAGACGGTGGGGTACGTGGAGGGGCACGGGAGCGGGACCGACCTGGGGGACCCGGTGGAGGTGGCCGCGCTGGCGCAGGCGTTCGGCCCCGCGCCGCGCCGGCAGTCGTGCGTCCTGGGCTCGGTGAAGACCAGCATCGGCCACCTGGACGCGGCCGCGGGGGCGGCGGGGCTGATCAAGACGGCGCTCGCCGTGGAGCACGGCGAGATCCCGCCCACGCTCCACTTCACCGCGCCCAACCCCCGCATCGACTTCGCCTCCACGCCGTTCTACGTGAGCGCCGAGCTGCGCCCCTGGCCCGCGGGCGCCACGCCGCGGCGCGCCGGCGTCTCGTCGTTCGGGATCGGCGGCACCAACGCCCACGTGGTGCTGGAACAGGCGCCGCCGGCTCCCCCGCGGGCTCCCTCGCGCCCGTGGCAGCTGCTGACGCTCTCGGCCCGCACCCCCGCCGCGCTGGAGGCGGCCACCGACCGCCTGGCGGCGCACCTGCGCGCCCACCCCGAGCAGGCGCTGGCCGACGTGGCGTGGACGCTCCAGGCGGGGCGGCGCGCCTGGGAGCACCGCCGCGCGCTGGTGGCCCGCGACCCGGCCGACGCCGCGGCCGCGCTGGAGGCGCGCGCCCCCGACCGCCTGATCGGCGGCGAGGCGTCCGGAGGGGCGCGGCCGGTGGACTTCCTCTTCCCCGGCGTGGGGAGCCACTACCCCGGGATGGGGCGCGGCCTGTACGACGCCGTCCCCGCGTTCCGCGAGACGGTGGACCGCTGCGCGGAGCTCCTCCTTCCGCGGCTGGGGGTGGACCTGCGCGAGGTGCTGTACCCCGCCGGCGCCCCGGCCGAGGAGGAGGGCCCCGTGGGGGTGGACCTGCGGGCGATGCTGCGCCGCGGCGCCGGCGCGCCCGACCCGGCCGCCGAGCGGCTGAACGGCACCCGCCTGGCCCAGCCGGCGCTCTTCGTCGTCGAGTACGCCCTGGCGCGGCTGTGGATGCGCTGGGGAGCGCGACCCCGGGCTATGATCGGCCACTCGCTGGGCGAGTACGTGGCCGCCACGGTGGCGGGCGTGTGGTCGCTGGAGGACGCGCTGATGCTGGTGGCCGAGCGCGCGCGCCTGATCGAGGAGCTCCCCGAGGGCGGGATGATGGGCGTGGCCCTCCCCGACCACGAGGTGCGCCCGCTCCTGCGCGACGGGCTCTGCGTGGGCACCCTGAACGGCCCGGGGGTCACCGTGGTCTCCGGCCCGCCGGCGGCGCTCGACGCGCTGGCGGCGGAGCTGGCGGAGCGCGGCGTGGTGGTCCGGCGCCTCCCCGCGCGGCACGCGTTCCATTCCGCCATGATGCGCCCGGTGGCCGAGCGGCTGGAGGCGCTGATGCGCGGCGTGCGCCTGCGCCCGCCCGCCATCCCCTTCGTCTCCAACGTCACCGGCGAGTGGATCCGCGCCTCCGAGGCCACCGACCCGGCGTACTGGGCGCGGCACCTCTGCGAGACGGTGCGCTTCGCCGACGGCGTGCGGACGCTGGCCGCCGACCGGCGGGCCGCGCTCCTGGAGGTGGGCCCGGGGCACACGCTGCGGGCGCTGGTCGCGCAGCTCGACTGCTGGGACGGCGACCCCCCGGCCGTGGTGGCCACGCTGCGCCACGACTACGAGCGACACCCCGACCTCGCCCACCTCCTGGGCGCGGCGGGGCGGCTCTGGGCGGCCGGCGTGGCCGTGGACTGGGCCGCCGTGCACGACGGCGAGCGGCCGCGGCGCGTCCCGCTCCCCACCTACCCGTTCGAGCGCAGGCGCTACTGGCTGGAGCCGCGCCGCGCGGCCTCTCCGGACGCCGGGGCGTCCCCGGCTTCCCCGGCCGCGGGTGCGCCGGACGCCGCGGGGGCCGACCCGGCGGAGTGGCTCTACCTCCCCACCTGGACGCGGGCCCCGCTCCCGCCGCCGGCCCCCGGGGCCGCCGAGCCCGCGGCGTGGCTGGTCCTGGCCGACGGGGCCGGGATCGGCGCCGCGCTGGCCGGCCGGCTGGAGGCGCTGGGCCACCGCGTGACCGTCGTCCGGGCGGGCGGCGAGCTCCGCCGGGAGGGCGACCGTGGCTACACCGTGCGGCCCGGCTCGGCCGACGACCTGGCCGCCCTCCGCCAGATGCTGCGCGCGGCCGGAGAGGACCCGCGCCGCGTCGTCCTCCTCTGGGGGATCGATCCCGCGGGCGAAGGCGCCGCCGACGCCTTCGAGCGGGCGCAGGCGCGCGGCTACGGCACCGTGGCCGCCCTGGCCGCCGCCTTCGCGGAGGGCGACGGCGGGCCGCTGGACCTCCTGGTGGTCACCGAGAGCGCGCGGGACGTGGCCGGGGGCGAGCGCGTCCACCCCGAGCGGGCCACCGTCGCGGGCGCCTGCGCGGCGCTCCCGCGCCGGCACCCCGGCGCCGCGTGCCGCACGGTGGACGTCCACCTCCGCGAGGGAAGCGGCGGACGGCTGGTGGAGCAGCTGCTGGCCGAGGCCACGGCCGGGGCCCAGGAGCCGGAGGCGGCGCTCCGCGGGCCGCTGCGGTGGGCCCGCGCCTGGCGGCCGGTGCGCACCCCGGGGGGTGCCGCCGGGGCGGGTCCCGTCGGCGCGCTCCTCTTCACCGGGTCGCTGGCGCGCGGGGCGGGCGAGCTCGCCGCGCACCTGGCGGGCTCGTCCACCCCGGTCGCCCTGGTGGTCCCGCCCTCCTTCCCCGGCCGCGAGGCGTGGGACGCGCACCTGGCCTCCGCCCCGGCGGGCGACCCTGCCGCCGCGGCGATCCGCGCGGCGCGGGCCGGCGAGGCGGGCGGCGGCCGGACGCTCCTCTTCCGCGCCGCGGCCGACGACGCCGCGGCGCTGCGGGCCGCCCTGGACGAGGCCCGGGAGGCGTTCGGCGCGCTGCGCGGCGTGGTGCACGGCCTCGGAGCGGAGGACGACGCGCCGGACGGAGAGGACGGGGACGGGACGGCGGGGCTGGTCCGGGCGGCGCGCGGGCTGGCGGCGCTGGAGGAGGCCACGGCCGGGTCGCCGCCCGGGCTGGTTCTCCTCTGGAGCTCCCTCCCGCCGG
Source organism: Longimicrobium sp. (assembly GCA_036389795.1). Taxonomy (NCBI): domain Bacteria; kingdom Pseudomonadati; phylum Gemmatimonadota; class Longimicrobiia; order Longimicrobiales; family Longimicrobiaceae; genus Longimicrobium; species Longimicrobium sp. Next base: position 27,552 of record DASVWD010000150.1, on the reverse strand, counting down.
CGCCGGACGAGGCCGGGGGCGCGGCGCCCGCGGCGGCGTGCGCGCTGGCCGACGCCTGGGCCGAGCGCCGCGCGGCGGAGGGCGACCGCTGGACCAGCGTGGCCTGGGACCGCTGGAGGGTGGACGGGGAGCCGGCGGGGCGGGGGATCGACCCCGGCGAGGGCGCGCGCGCCTTCGAGCGCCTCTTCGCCCTCGCCGCCGAGCCGCGGGTGGCCGTTTCGCCCCGCGACCCCGGCGCGCCGCCGGTGGGCGGCCTTGCCCCGCGCGCCGCCCCGGCGCCCGCCTCCGCTCCGGCGGAGGCCGCGTTCCACCCGCGCCCCGCGCTCGACAGCGACTACCACGCCCCCGCCGGCGCGGCCGAGGAGATCCTGGTGGACGCCTGGCGCGAGCTGCTCGGGATCGCCGAGATCGGGGTGCACGACGATTTCTTCCAGCTGGGCGGGCACTCGCTGCTGGGGATGCAGCTGATCTCCCGGGTGCGCGAGACGTTCGGAGTGGAGCTGCCGCTGCGCGCCATCTTCCATGCCCCCACCGTGGCGGGGATGGCGGCGCTGATCGACGAAGCGATCCTCCTGAAGCTGGAGGACATGAGCGAAGAGGAAGCCATGAACCTGATGGGAGGATCCGTCGCATGAGTGAGGTCGATACCAGGGCCCCCGCCGAAACGCCCGCCGTGCCGCCCGCGGGCGAGGGACCGGCTCCTTCCGCGCGGAGGGCGAGGGTCCTCTCCGAGGGGGCGGGAGAGGGCGCGGGCGACGGGCTTTCGCCGGCCAAGCGGGCGCTGCGCGAGGCCATGCTGCGGGGGGCGGTCCGCGCCGCGCCCGCCGGGATCCCGCGCCGCGCTGCCGGCGGGGACGCCCCGCTCTCCTTCGCGCAGGAGCGCCTCTGGTTCCTGGAGCGGCTGCAGCCGGGGCTGGCCGCGTACAACCTCCCCGCGTCGCGGCGCTTTTCCGGGCCGCTCGACCCGGGGGCGCTGGAGCGCGCCATGGGCGAGATCGTCCGGCGGCACGAGTCGCTCCGCACCACCTTCCGCGAGGTCGACGGCGTCCCCGTGCAGGTGGTCTCCCCCTTCGGCGGCTTCGCGCTCCCGGTGGACGACCTCTCGGCGCTGGACGGGGCCGAGCGCGAGGCCGAGGTGCGGCGCCGCGAGGCCGAGCAGATGGGGCGGCCGTTCGACCTCACCGCGGGCCCGCTCCACCGCGCCGCGCTCCTGCGGCTGGGCGAGCGGGAGCACGCGCTCCTCTTCTGCCTCCACCACATCGTCACCGACGGGTGGAGCATGGACGTGTTCTTCCGCGAGCTCCTGGTGCTGTACGAGGCGTACCGCGACGGGCGCGACCCGGGGCTCCCCGAGCCGCCGATCCAGTACGCCGACTACGCCGTCTGGCAGCGCGAGCAGTGGCGGGCCGAGGAGGCGCGCCACCTGGCGTACTGGCGCGAGCGCCTGGCCGGGGCGCCGGAGCTGCTGGAGCTCCCGGCCGACCATCCGCGCCCGCCGGTGGCCTCGCACCGGGGCGCGGGGGTGCCCGTGCGCCTCCCCGCCGGCGTCCTCGAGCGGCTCCGCGCGCTGGCCACGGCCCAGGGCGCCACGCTGTACATGGTGGTGCTGGCCGCCTTCCAGGTGCTGCTGTCGCGCCACGCCGGGACCCGCGACGTGGTGGTGGGGACTCCGCTCACCGGGCGGCCGCGCAGGGAGCTGGAGGGGCTGATCGGGCTGTTCGTGAACACGCTGGTGCTGCGCACCGTCTTCTCCGGCGACCCCGCCTTCCGCCAGGTGGTGGCGCAGGTGCGCGAGGCGTCGCTGCGCGACTACGAGCACCAGGACGTCCCCTTCGAGCGGCTGGTGGCCGAGCTGCGGCCGGAGCGGAGCCTGGCCCACTCGACGCTCTTCCAGGTGATGTACCAGATGAACGACAACAGCCAGCCGGGCGCGGCGGGCGGGGGGGCGTCGCTCCCCCGTGCCCCGGAGGGCGGGCTCCGTTTGCGGGGCGTGGACGCGGAGCGCGGCACCACCAAGTTCGACATGACGCTGGCGCTGGAGGCGCACCCGCGCGGGATCGACGGGGTGCTGGAGTACGCCACCGACCTCTTCGAGCGCGGCACCGCGCGACGGATGGCCGAGCACCTGGAGCGGGTGCTGGAGCAGGTGGCCATGGACCCCGACCTCCCCCTCTCGCGGCTGGAGCTGATGGGCCCCGCCGAGCGGGAGCGCGTCCTGGAGTGGAACCGCACCACCGCCCGCTACCCCGCCGGGAGCTGCATCCACCAGCTCTTCCAGGCGCAGGCGGAGAAGACGCCCGCGGCCGTCGCGGTGACCTTCGAGGGCCGGTCGCTCGCCTACGCCGAGCTGGACGCGCGCGCCAACCGGCTGGCGCGCCACCTGGTCCGCCGGGGGGTGGGGCCCGAGGTGCGCGTGGGCCTCTGCCTGGAGCGCGGCCTGGAGACGATGGTCTGCATCCTGGGCGTGCTGAAGGCCGGCGGCGCCTATGTGCCGCTCGACCCCGGCTACCCCGCCGAGCGGATGGGCTTCATGCTCCGCGACTCGGGCGCCCGGGTGCTCCTCTCGCAGGAGCGGCTGCGCGAGCGGCTTCCGGCGGACGCCGGGGTCGAGGTCGTGTACGTGGACGCCGAGTGGGAGCGCATCGAGGCGGAGAGCGCCGATCCCCCGGAGAGCGCGGTCACCTCCGAGAACCTGGCGTACGTGATCTACACCTCGGGGAGCACGGGCCGCCCCAAGGGGGTGGCCATGCACCACCGGGGGGTGGCCAACTACATCCACTGGGGGGCGCGCGCCTACGGGGCCGGCCGGGGGAGCGGAGCGCCGGTCTTCTCGTCCATGGCGGTCGACCTGACCGTCACCAACCTCCTCCCCCTCTTTGCCGGGCAACCCGTCCACTTCCTGGCCGAGGACTCGCCCGTGGAGGCGCTCGCCGAGGCGCTGCGCCGCCGCCCGGGGTTCGGGCTGATCAAGATCACCCCCATCCACCTGGGGCTGCTCAACACGATGCTCGACCCCGGCGAGCTGGCGGGGGCCGCGCACACGCTGGTGGTGGGCGCCGACTTCCTCACCGCCGAGCCCACCGTCCCCTGGCAGGAGCACGCCCCCGGCGTGCGGCTGATGAACGAGTACGGCCCCACCGAGACGGTGGTCGGCTGCTCGGCGTACGTGCTTCCCCCGGGAAAGCACCGCGCCGGCCCCGTCCCGGTGGGGCACCCGATCCAGAACATCACCTTCTACGTCCTCGACGAGCACCTCCGGCTGGTCCCGGTGGGGCTCCCCGGCGAGCTCTACATCGGCGGCGCGGGGGTGGCGCGCGGGTACCTGGGGCGGCCGGGGCTCACCGCCGACAAGTTCGTCCCCGACCCGTTCGCCGGCGAGGGGGCGCGGATGTACCGCACCGGCGACCGCGCCCGCTGGCAGGCCGACGGCAACCTGATGATCCTGGGGCGCACCGACCACCAGGTGAAGGTCCGCGGCTACCGGGTGGAGCTGGGCGAGGTGGAGGCCGTGCTGCGGCGCCACGACGGCGTGCGCGAGTGCCTGGTGACGATGCGCGAGGACCGGCCGGGCGACCGGCGGCTGGTGGCGTACGTCGTCGCCGGCCGGGAGGCGTTCGACGCGGCGGCGCTGCGCGACCACCTGCGGCGGAGCGTCCCCGAGTACATGGTCCCCGCCGCCTTCGTGCGGCTGGACTCCATGCCTCACACCGCCACCGGGAAGCTGGACCCCCGCACCCTCCCGGCCCCCGAGTACGGCGGCGGCGGGGCCGGGGCGGACGAGCCCGCGAATTACGTGGAGGTGCAGCTGATCCAGCTCTGGGAGGAGCTGCTGGGCGTGGAGGGGATCGGGCCCACGCAGAGCTTCTTCGACCTGGGCGGGAACTCGTTCCTGGCGCTGCGCCTCTTCGCGCAGGTCAACCGCCGGCTCGAGTGCGACCTCCCGGTGGCCACCCTCTTCGCCGGGGCCACGGTGCGGCACATGGCCGACGCCATCCGCCGGCAGAAGCGCTCGGCGGCGGGGCCCGCCGCGCCGGTGGTCCCGCTGCAGCCCAACGGGACCCTCCCGCCGCTCTTCTTCGTCCACTCGGCCGACCGCAACGTGATGGGCTACGTGGGCCTGGTCCGCCACCTGGGCGCCGACCAGCCCGCCTGGGGCCTGCGCGACGTGGGCGCCGACATGGGGCGCCCGCTGGCCGACATCGCCGCCGAACACATCCGGGCCATGCGTACGGTGCAGCCGCGCGGGCCCTACTACCTGTGCGGCTGGTCGTTCGGCGGGTTCGTGGCGTTCGAGATGGCGGCGCAGCTGGAGCGCCAGGGCGAGACGGCGGCGTTCGTGGGGCTCATGGACACCATGTCGCCCGTCCTGGAGCAGGCGTGGCCGCGCGGCGGCGCGGCGGAGATGGCCGTGGGCGTGGCGGCCGAGGAGGCCAAGCGCAACCGCCGCACCTTCGTCATGGCCCCGGAGGCGCTGGCCGGGATGGAGCCCGACGAGCAGTTCCGCCGCGTGGTGGACGAGATGCGCGCCCAGGGCGCCGCGCCCCCCGGCTTCGACGCCGCGACGCTGCAGGCGATCTGCCAGACGCTGCTCGACCGCTACCGGAGCCGGGCCTTTTACGTCCCGGGGAGCTTCTCGGGGACGCTCACCCTCTTCCAGGCCGCCGAGGCCCCTTCCGGGCTCGACGAGTTCTGCGCCCGCTACACCCCCGAGGAGGCGCGCACCCTGGGGTGGTGCCGGCACGCCGCGCGCCCGGTGGAGGTGTTCACCGTCCCCGGCAGCCACCCGACGATCGCTTCCGAGCCGCACGTCTCCGTCCTCGCGCGGCACATGCGCGAATCGCTCGCCGCGGCGCGCGAGCGGGCGGACGCCGCCGCGCGGATCGCCGCCGCCGCCGGGTGAGCGGCGTGCTCCGGTCCGCGGAGGAGGCGAGGGTGGGCACGGCGGAGATCGGCGGAAGCGGAGGATCGTCGGATTTCGGTGGGAGACCGGGGATGAAGTCGAAAGGGGAACGCCCGCGAAAGATCGATGGAGGAACCGGGCGGACGGGGGAAGAACGGGGCGGAAGCGGAGTCGGAAGGGAAGTCGCGGGAGGCGCCGCCGGCGCGGGTGCGGGCGGCGGGTGGGACGGTGACCATTCGGACGACCGGGCGCGCGCCGGACACCGAGGCGGCCCTTGATCCCCAATCCTGAACGGAGACGCATGTCGAACGCACGAAGCTCCAATCTTTCCCGGTGGCGGGCGCTCCTCGGCCTGCTGTGGGCGGCGGGGCGCTGGCGGGTGGTGGCGTTCGCGGTCCTGGTCGTGGGGACGGGGCTCCTCCCGACCGCGCTGATGCTGGCCACCGGCGCGCTGATCCACGCCATCCCCGGCGCGGTGGAGCACGGGCTGGGCTCCCCCGGCGGGCGCCCCGCGCTCCTGGCGCTGTGCGGGCTGGTGGTGGGCCAGACGGCGCTGTCGCTGGGCGGCAACGCCCTCGTGCAGCTCTCCCGTGTCCTGGGGTCCGAGTTCGCGCTGGAGGTGCACCTCGCGGTGGCCGGCGTGACGCTGGGGTCGCCGGGGCTGGCCCCGCTGGAGGACCCCGCCGTCGCCGACGCGCTCCAGCCCGTGGTGGAGGCCGAGCGGCGCGGCATCCTGGCGTCCACCCCCTTCCTGCTCGGCGAGGTGGTCGCCACCCGGCTGCGGGGGGCGGGGGCGTTCGCGGTCCTCCTGGGGTTCGCGTGGTGGGCGCCCTTCCTCCTGGCGGCGGCGTGGCAGCTCACCAGCCTGCTCTACCGGAAGGCGACCGAGGCCGCCGCCAGCGTGGACATGAACCAGAGCGCGGTGCGGCTGCGCCGCGCCGAGTACCTCCGCTCGGTGGCGCTGGACCCTCCGGCCGCCAAGGAGGTCCGCATCTTCGGGGTGGCCGACTGGGTGGTGGGCCGCTACGGCGAGGCGTGGCGCGACGCGCTGGGGCTGGTGTGGCGGACCCGCAAGGCCAGCCGCGGCATCACCGCCGCCGCCAACGTGGCGCTGGCGCTGTCGCACGGGGCGGTGCTGGGCGCGCTGGCCCTGGCGGTCGGCCGCGGCGAGGTGGGGGTCGCCGCGCTCCTGGTCTTCGTGCAGGCGGTGATCGCCACCACCAACCTGGGCGTCATGGGCGACACGCAGTGGTACCTTGCCCAGTCGCTGGGGGTCGCCGAGCGGGTGACCGCCCTGCGCGCGTCCGCCGCAGGGGGGCGCGCAGACGCGCGGGCCGGCGTCCTGGACGGCGAGGCGGCGCAGGCGGGGGGGACGAGGGTGGCCGTCCCGCTGGACGGCGTGCGCCTCCCCGACCGGCGGAAGCTCTCGGTGCGGCTGGAGGACGTGCGCTTCACCTACCGCGGGCGGGAGCACCCCACCCTCGACGGGGTGACCCTCGAGATCCCCGCCGGCCAGTCGGTCGCCATCGTCGGCGAGAACGGCGCGGGGAAGAGCACGCTGATCAAGCTGCTGTGCGGCCTGTACGAGCCCGACGGCGGGCGCGTCGTCCTGGACGGCGGCATCTCTCCGCTGCAGGCGCGGGAGAGGATCGGGGTGATCTTCCAGGACTTCGTGCGCTATCCCTTCCCGCTCCGCGAGAACGTGGGGTTCGGCCACCTCCCGCTGATGCGCGACCAGGCGGCGCTGGACGAGGCGCTGCGCAGCGCCGGCGGCGCCGACCTCCTGGCGGCGCTCCCCGGCGGGTGGGACACGGTCCTCTCCCGCGAGTACGAGGGCGGCGCCGACCTCTCGGGCGGGCAGTGGCAGCGCGTGGCGCTGGCCCGCGCCCTCGCCGCCGTGCGCGGCGGCGCCGGGCTCCTGATCCTGGACGAGCCCACGGCCTCCCTCGACGTGCGCGCGGAGACCGAGCTGTTCGAGCGCTTCCTGGAGGTCACGCGCGACGTCACCACCATCCTGGTGTCGCACCGCCTGGCGAGCGTGCGGCACGCCGACCGGATCGTGGTGATCGAGGACGGCCGGGTGGCCGAGGACGGGACGCACGACGCGCTGATGCGCTCCGGCGGGCTGTACGCCCGCATGTTCTCGCTGCAGGCCGAGCGCTTCGCCGCCGCGCCCGCCGCCGACGACGGCGCGGAGGTGCCCGATGCGTGAGCAGTGGCGCGCCCTCGCCCTCCTGGTCCGCACCGCGTGGCGGACCGACCCCTGGCGCTCGGCGGGGCTCCTCCTGGAGCCTTTCGGGCAGCTGCAGGTCCCGCTCTTCGCCTGGTTCCTCAAGCTCATGGCCGACGGCGCGCTCCGGGCCGACCTCCGCCTCCTGGGGATCGGAGCGGCGGGGATCGTGGCCACGCGGGTGCTGGGGTTCGTGGGGTCGTGGACCGGGAGCTCCCTCCGCACCCGCCTCACCGAGGAGGTGGGGTTCGCCTTCGACCGCGAGATCTCCACGCTGGCGTCGCGCCTCCCCGGCCTGGAGCACCACGAGCGCCCCGACTACCAGGACCGCCTGGAGCTCCTCCGGCAGTCGCAGGGGGTCCTGGGCGGCTCGCTCAACTCGCTGGTGATCACCGCCAACGTGGTGGTGGCCGGGGTGGGGACGCTGGTGGCGCTGGCGCTGGCGAGCCCCTGGCTCCTCCTCCTGGTCCCCTTCGCCATCCCCGCCATCCCCATCTCCACCCTCCAGCAGCGGTGGTTCGCCCAGGCCGAGAAGCAGGCCGCGGCGCTCTTCCGCCAGACGCGCCACCTCCAGGCCCTCATGGTCAGCCGGGAGGCCGGGATGGAGCTGCGCGTCTTCGGGCTGGAGCGGGAGATCGTAGGCCGCTTCCGGCGCGCCTGGCGCGAGTCGCGCGGCCTGATGCTGACCGCCCGGCGCCGCGCCATGCTCCTCGACTGCGCCGGAGACATCCTCTTCCAGGCCGGCTTCACGGGCGCCCTGGGGTTGATGCTGTGGCGGGCCGGCCAGGGCCAGGCCACCGCGGGCGAGGTGGTGCTGGCCGTGTACCTGGGGCAGCAGGTCCGAAGCTCCGTCGTGGACCCGGTGCGCAGGGTGGGCAGCCTGGGGCAGGTTCTGCGCGCGGCGGGGTGGGTGCTGTGGCTGCAGGAGTACGCGGCGCGCTCGGCGCGCGAGCGGACGGGGACGCGCCCCGCCCCCGCGCGCCTGGAGGACGGGATCGTCTTCGACCGGGTGTCGTTCCGCTACCCCGGGACCGACCGGTGGGCGCTGCGCGACGTGTCGTTCCGCATCCCCGCGGGGTCGGTGATCGCCGTGGTGGGCGAGAACGGGGCGGGGAAGACCACCCTGGTCAAGCTGCTGAGCCGGATGTACGAGCCCACCGCGGGGCGGATCCTGGTGGACGGGGTGGATCTCTCCGAGATCGAGGTGGGGGCGTGGCGTGCCCGGCTCTCCGCCGCCTTCCAGGACTTCGTGCGCTTCGAGATGCCGGCGCAGCACGCGGTGGGCGTGGGCGACCTGACGCGGCTGGACGACGCCGGCGCCGTCTCGGCGGCGCTGGAGCGGGCGGGGGCGCAGGGAGTTCAGGACGCGCTCCCCGCCGGGCTGCCCACGCAGCTGGGCGCGCGGTGGGAAGGGGGCGTCGACCTCTCCACCGGGCAGTGGCAGAAGCTGGCGCTGGGGAGGGCGCTGATGCGCGAGGACCCGCTGGTGGTCTTCTTCGACGAGCCGACCGCCTCGCTCGACGCGCTGGCCGAGCACGCGCTCTTCGAGCGCTACGCCCGCGCCGCGCGCTCCGGCTCGTCGCGGGGGGCGGTCACCGTCCTGGTGTCGCACCGCTTCTCCACCGTCCGCGCCGCCGACCTGATCCTGGTGATCGACGGGGGCGGCGTCACCGAGCTGGGCGACCACGACCAGCTGCTGCGGAGCGGGGGGCTGTACGCCGAGCTCTACCTGATGCAGGCACGGTCGTATGCCTGAGCCGCTCCGCTCCGCCCCCGGCGCGGACGCCCTCCCCGTCCCTCCCGGCGGCGGCGGCGCGGGACGCGACCTCACCTTCGAGCGCGCCATCGAGTTCGCGGCGGAGCTCATCCGCATCCCCAGCCTTCCCGGCGACGAGGAGGCGGTGGCGCGAAGGATCGTGCGCGAGCTGCGGACGCTGGGGTTCGACGAGGCGCGCACCGACCGCGCGGGAAACGTGATCGGCCGCATCGCCGGGACCGGCGGCGCCCCGGCGGTGATGCTCTCCTCGCACATGGACGTGGTCGACGTGGGCGATCCCGCCGACTGGGAGCACCCCCCGTACGGCGGCGCCGTGACCGACGGGTGCCTGCACGGGCGCGGCGCCATGGACCTGAAGGGCCCGCTGGCGCTCCAGCTCTACGCCGCCGCACGCTTCGTGGACGAGCGCCCCGCCGGGGACATCGTGGCCGTCTGCTCGGTCCACGAGGAGAAGGGGGGGTGGGGGATGATGCGGCTGATGAAGGACGCCGGGGTGCGCCCCGGCGCCGTGATCCTGGCCGAGTCCACCGACGGCGACCTGTGCACCGGCCACCGGGGGCACGCCGAGCTGGCGGTGGAGATCCACGGCCGGGCCGCGCACGCCAGCGCGCCGGAGTACGGCCGCAACCCCCATTGCCTCCTCCCGCAAGTCCTCCTGGCGCTGGACGACCTCTCCGGGGCCCAGCCGGAGGACCCGGTGCTGGGGCGCGCCACGCTCACCCCCACGGTGGTGGAGTGCTGGCCCCGGGGGGGGAACGTGATCCCCGACCGGATCCGGGTCACGCTGGACCTGCGCGTCCTCCCGGGGTGGGACGAGGGCGCCGCGCTGGAGGAGATCCGCGCGGCGATCGCGGCGCGGACGCCGGCGGTGGAGGGGGTGCGGGTGGAGGTGCTCCCCGGCCGCGCCATCTTCCGCGCCTGGACGGGGTGGGAGAGCGACGACAGCAACTTCACCCCCGGCTTCCTGATGCCCGACGACCACCCGGTGGTCCGGGCCGCAGCAAGGGCCCTCCACCGCGCCACGGGGGCCGCCCCGCGGATCCGGCCGTGGAAGTTCGGGACCGACGGGGGGCACACCTGCGGGACGCACGGCATCCCCACCATCGGCTTCGCGCCGGGGCGTGAGGCGCTGGCGCACACCAGCCGCGAGCGGCTGGCGCTGGACGAGGCGCGCGCCGCCTTCGACGCCTATCCCGCGCTGATCCGCGCCGTGCAGGCGGCGCTCGAGGCGGCCCGGGGGATCCCGCTCCCCGAGGGGGTGCCCGGCTCCCTCGCCCCGGCGCGGGGGGTGGCCCCGTGAGCGGGGGCGAGAAGGGCGGGCCGGCGAGGGTGGGGGTGGTCCTGGGGTCGGCGTTCCCCCTGGCCAGCCTGGCCAGGATCAACCGGGGGATCTTCCTGGCCCTCTCGGCCCGGCACGAGCTGGTCCACCTCCCGCCCGAGTACCCGTACGCCTCGCCCGAGGAGCGGAGGGCGATGGCCGAGGCGTTCCTGCGGCGCTGCGACGTGGTGGCGGGGCTCCCGGACCTCCCGCTCCTCGCCGCCCGCGCGCGGATCGGGAGCCGCGTCCCGTACCTGTACTTCACCCACGGCGACCTGTCGGCCGGCGCCTGGGACGTGCGCGCCGCCCTCCCGTACCTGACCTCCGCCGACGTGATGCTGGTGAACTGCGCCCCCGAGGTGGAGATCGCCCGCCTCCTCCTCGGGAACGCGGGGGTCCGCGTGGTCCCGTTCACCGGCGCGGAGGAGTTCCACCCCCTGGGCGACGACGAGCGGCGCGCCGCCCGGCGGCGGTTCCGCTGGGGGGACGACGACCGGGTCGTCCTTTTTTCCGGGCGCGTGATCCCCGAGAAGAACGTGCACACCCTCCTCGCCGTCTTCGAGGTCGTCCGCGAGCAGGTCCCCGGCGCGCACCTGGTGCTGGCCGGCCCCATGGGGACGGAGCAGAAGGGGCTGGAGCGGTTCGGGGTGAGGACGGTGTCGCTCTCCGCCACCTACTCGCGGCTGATCGCGCGGATGGACGCGGCCGACCGCGTCCACACCCCCGGGAGCCTGGACACCCGCCGCCTCCGCGAGCTGTACAACGCGGCCGACGTGGCGGTGAGCCTCACGCTGAACCCCGACGAGAACTTCGGGATGGCGCAGGTGGAGGCGATGGCGTGCGGGACGCCGGTGGTGGGCGCCGCCTGGGGAGGGCTCATCGACACCATCGTCGACGGCGTGACCGGCTGCCGGGTGAGCACGGTCTCCACCCCCACGGGGGTCAAGTGCTCGTGGTGGGAGGCCATCAACCAGATCGTCCGCCTCCTCCGCGACGACGGCGCGCGCCGCGAGCTCCGCGAGCGGTGCCCGGGCTCCGTGGCCGCGCGCTACTCCCTGGCGGCGCTGGAGGGGGCGCTGCACGAGGTCGTCGCCGCGAGCGTCCGGGGCGGGGCGGCGCCCGCCGAGCCGCTGCGGGCCACCGCTTTCGCCGAGGAGTTCTGGTCGGTGTGCGAGCCCCGCCTGCCGGGCCCGGCGTACCGCCGGAGCCCGCGCGCCGAGGCGCTGTACGCCGCGCTGGTGACCCCGTTCACCGCCGGCTCCGCGTGGCACGTCCCCGCCGGCGAGCCGCTGGCGCCCGACCAGGTCGTCTCACTGGCGACCCCCGTCCACCCCGGCGCGGGGAGCGTGCGCCCCGACGACGTCTTCTACCCGTACGACGTCCCCGTCCCCGAGGAGCACCGCGGCGCGGTGGAGGTGCTGCTGGAGGTGCTGCGCGAGTCGCCCGCGTTCGTGGCCGGGGAGATCGCCGACCCCGGGCCCGATTCGGCGCCCGTGGCCCAGGCGCTGATGTGGATGGTCCGGGCGGGGCTGGTGCTCCGGACCCGCCCCGACGCGCGCTGGCTGGACCCCGTGGTGGTGGGCCGGCGGCTCTCCGAGCCGGCGTTCACGGTCCAGCGGGTGGACCCGGCCGCCGACCTGCTGGTGTCCCGGTGAGACGCGCCGGGCCGCTCCGTCCGGGCCGCCGCCGGCCGCGCCTCCGCGCCGGCCGAGGGCGTTTCGCCGGCGACGCTGGTGGAGACGGCGCGGGCGGGCTCCACCCCGGCCATGCCGTTCCCCGTTCCCCGTCGGGTGCCGGATGCACACCGGGCTGGTGTCGCGGACTGGCACGTCCCGGGGTGGATCGACCCGGCGGACGTGGACGGCCGGCTGGCGGTGCTCTTCTCCGTCCAGCCGATCGACCGACCCGGTCGTCCACCGGCGCCGCCGACGCCTCGTTTCACGCGCGTGCCCCCTCGCGGGGTCGCTTCCCGTTCCGCCATTCTTCGTCAGGAGTGACTGAATGTACCGCATCCTGTTCGTGGACGAGGTGACCGGCAAGCCGTACGACGGAAACACGCTGGAAAACAAGCCGCAGGGGGGCACTGAGAGCACCGTCACCCGGATCGCGGAAGGGCTCGTGAGGCGCGGCCACCGCGTGTGCATCGCCCAGCTTGGCCGTGCCGACCGCGCGATCGTGAACGGCGTTGAGGTCACGCCGTTCACGGACATCGGAGACTTCGTCCCCACCCACGTAGTATGCGTGTGGTCGGCTCGGCGGCTGGACGAGATTTCGAAGCGGTGGCCCCGGGCCCGCGGGTTCGAGTACTACCAGGACGTCCCGGTCCCCGGCGAACCGTTCGTTATGGACACGGAGGCGCTGATCGGAAACAACGGCACCGCGATCCTGGTGAGCGCGTGGCAGCGGGAGCAGTGGATCAACTGCATGCGCGCGTTCGGCTACGCTGGCGACGAGAACCGCGTGGTGTACATCTACAACCCGATCCCCGACGACCTGCAGCCGGACGCCACGCCGGTAGACCCCGACAAGTTCATCTACTTCTCCATCCCCGACAAAGGGCTCCGCGAAACGCTGACCCTCTTCTCCCGGTTCCCCCATTACCCGCAGCTGCGGGACGTGCGTTTGTACGTGGCGAGCCCCGGGTACCGGGAGATGGGCTTCGAGCTTCCCACGGACCGGGTGGTGTACCTGGGCAAGCTGCCGTGGAAGGACGTGATCCAGGAGGTGCGCAGCTCGTTCATGGTCCTCGACTGCAACGTACGGCGGCCGGAGACGTTCGGCCTGGTGCACGCGGAGGCCGACGCGGTGGGTACGCCCTGGATCGGCGGGTATCTGGGGGCCAACGAGGAAGTCCGCTACCATCCCGACGAACTGATGGATATGTCGGACCCCGACGCGGTGATCCAGCGGATCATCGACTGGAAGGAGAACGGCCGCCTGCAGGTACGCGGCCGCGAGGAGTTCCGCCTGTCGAACGTGCTGAACGAATGGGAGAAGCTCCTTGCCGAGGAGTGGGAGGGGCCGAACCCGGAGCGCTCGGTCGTTCACCCCTGAGCGCCGCGGCGGCCTGACGTACGGTTCGGGAGGGTGGCGACGGCAGACGGATCGGCCCCGCGGCAGCCATGCCGCGGGGCCGATGCGGACTTGGTATGAGGACCGGCGATTGTTACGTCGCGCCCCCCCCCACGCGTTCGGGAATCCGCGGCCTCTACGCGCAGGCCTGGAGGTGGGGGACAAGTCCCCTCGCTCACCCCTCGTTGAAACGGCCGCTCGACGCATCAGCGTCGGGTGGCCGTGTCGTCGTTTTTCGCTCGACCCATCTCCCTGCCCAGCTCCTCCGGGCGATCTGGCTCCCCGCACCGTGATCGACCGGGTGCGCGTGGCGGAGGCGCGCCTGCCCGGGGCAGCCCACCCGGTGGCGGGCCCGGGGATGGGCACCTCGTCGCCCGGATCCAGGATGGCCATGAACGCCAGTGCGGCGCCCGGCCGTTCCGGGACGGGTGCCCGCGATCCGAAGGGCTCCTCCCGGGGCGTCCTCCCCTACCGCAGGATCGAGGTCGGGTCCACGCGGGTGGCGCGGCGGACGGGGACGAGGAGCGCGGCGGTGGCGCACGCCAGCAGCATCACGACGGCCATGCCGATGGCGATGGGGTCGAACTGCGGAACGCCGTAGAGGAGGTCGCGCAGGAGCCGCGCGATCAGCACCACGCCCAGCGCGCCCCCGGCCAGCCCGGCCGCCATCCACACGCCCCCCTGCCGCAGCACCAGCCTCGCGATGGCGCGGGGTGTCGAGCCGAGGGCGACCCGGATGCCGAACTCCTGTTCCCGCGCGGCCGCCATGGCGGCGAACATCGCGTACACGCCCACCGTGGCCAGGAGGAGCGCCAGCGCGCCGAACGCCGTCATCAGCAGCACCGGCAGACGCCGGCCGGCCAGCCCCTCGTCGAGGATCGCACGCAGGGGGGCGGGGTCGCGAAGGGGGAGGGTGGGATCGAGCTCCCGGAGAACGCGCTCGGCGGGCTTCACCAGGGCGAGCGGATCGCCCCCGGTCCGGATGACGAAGACCCGGCTGCCGAACGTCTCCTGTCGCCGCGACGCGAACGCCATCGGGTCCGGCCGCGGGAGCGCGGGATCGTTGCGCACGTCGCCGACGATGCCCACCACCTCGGCCCACGCCCCCTCGGCGTGGGGACCCAGGTGGATGCGGGCGCCCAGGGCGTCACCCCTGGGCCAGTAGCGCTTCGCCATCGCCTCGTTGATGACGATCGCCTGCGTCGTGTTCGTCCGCTCGGACGGTCCGAAGGTGCGGCCGCGCCGCAGCGGAATGCGCATCGTCCGGAAGTAGTCGTCCGAGACGCTGGAGTAGGCGATGAAGTGCTGCTCGCTCTCCGGCCAGGCCACGCCCTCGATCTCCAGGCCGTTGCGGTTCATCTCCGGCATGGGGAGCTCGCTGGTGCTCGCCACGCCGGTCACCCCCGGAAGGGCGCGCAGGCGCTCCTCGTACTGCTCGAAGAAGCGGATGCGCGAATCCAGCGACCCGTAGTTGCCCGACGGGAGCTGTACCTTCGCCGTCAGCACGCCGTCGGGGTCGAAGCCGAGCGGCGCGGAGGTCATCGCCCAGAGGCTGCGGACGAGGAGGCCGGCGCCGGACAGAAGGCTGACGCAGAGCGCGATCTGCCCCGCCACCAGCACGCCGCGCAGCCGCCGCGAGCGGACACTCTCGCTGGTGCCGCGCGTCTCGTCCCGGAGGCTCGCCTGCGGATCCTGGCGCCCGGCGGAAAGCGCCGGCGTGACGCCGAACGCGATCCCCGTCAGCAGCGCGACCAGCATGGTGGCGATCACGGCGCCCCCGTCCAGCGACAACTCGGCGTACGTCGGAAGCGCCGGGGGCGCCAGCTTGCGCAGGAAGGCCAGCCCGAGCACCGCGAGAAGGAGCCCCGCCAGGCCGCCCGCCGCGGCCAGCAGCACGCTCTCGGTCAGGAGCTGCCGCACCAGCCGGCCGCGGCCCGCGCCGAGCGCGACGCGGACGGCGAACTCCTTCCGGCGCGAGATCGTCCGCGACAGGAGGGCGCCGGCCAGGTTGGCGCAGGTGATCAGGAGCACCAGGGCGGCGCTCGCCATCAGCACGATCAGCGGGGTGCGCGTGTCGCCGACCATCGAGTCGCGGAGCGAGACCGCCTGCATGGTGAAGCCGCCCGAGCCGGGGTGCTCGCGCGCCAGGTCGGCGCTGATCCCGGCGAGCTCGCGCTGCGCCTGGTCGGTGCCGATGCCGGGCTTGAGGCGTCCGATGAGTCCCAGGTAGTGCTGCCCGCGCGCGCGGACCGGGTCGGCCAGCGCGGGGCCGATGTCGAGCGGGAACACCACGTCCGCCTCGCCGATGGGGCTGACGAACCCGCGCGGCAGGATCCCGACCACCTCGGTCACCCCGTCGAGGTCGATCCTCCGGCCGACGATCCCCGGATCGCCCCCGAACTCGCGCATCCACGCCTCGTGGCTCAGCATCGCCACCAGCGGAGCGCCCGTCGCCGCGTCGGCCTCGGTGAACGAGCGGCCGGCGCGTGGAGCGACGCCGAGCGTCTGGAAGAACGTCGGGCCCACCAGCGCGACCGTCAGCACCGCCGGGACGCCCCCCCGGACGTACGTCACGTCGACGACGTTGGGATAGAAGTGCGCGAGGCGGGCGAAGGAGCGCTGCCGCTGGCCCAGGTCGCTGATGGTGCCGGCGCTCAGGGAGGAGCGCTCCAGCGAGCCGTCTTCCAGGCGGCCGTAAACGCGCACCAGGCGGTCGGCGTCGTCGTAGGGAAGCGCGTCGAGGAGCACCGACTTCACCACGCCGAAGACCGCGGCGTTGGCGCCGATGCCCACCGCCAGCGTCAGCAGGGCGAGGAGGGTGAGGAGGGGCGCGCGCGCGGCGGAGCGTAGCGCGAAGCGGATGTCCTGGCGGAAGTCGTTGAGCCAGCCGCGCCCGCCTCCGGCGCGCCGGTCGCCGGCGGGGAGCTGGTCGTGGACCGGGGCGGCGTTGCGATCGCGCATGGTCACCTCGCCCGGCTCGCGGCGGACGCGAAGCGTCGCCACCCCGGCGACCGCTCGCCGATCCGGCTCCGCTCCCCCGGCGCGAGCAGCTTGAGCGTGCCTTGCGGCAGCCCGAAATCCTTGGCGAACACGCATCCCTCTCTTTGTTGAGGTGTGATCCGCCGACCAAACGTTCCGGCTGCTTTCACCATTGCGGATCGATAAAGATGGTAATCTCGCTCCTCTGAATGAACAAGAGGCACCGGCTCGGTCGCGCCATCCCGAGCGACCCGGAGATCCGCGTTCCTTTCCCCCCACCAGGGCCGATCCCCCAGCACCGCTGATATCGATAACGTTGCAAAACGGCGTGGTCGCAAAGTGGGACGTGGATTCATCCGGCCAGTTGCTTTTCCTTTCCGACCCATCCAATCGGGCCGCTCGGCTTGCGTCACCCGTGCGGAAAGGGAGGAAGCATGTTAGCTTACATTTAACACGGTTCACGCCGGTTCTGTACGGCACGGGGGGTGAGCCGGCCGCGCGTCGGGGGAACCCCGAGCCACGCGCTCCCGGGAACTTGTGTATGGTGGCCACGGCGACACGGTGCGTGGCCGGGGCGGCGCGTCGGCATGGACGGGGACGGGGAAGACGGGATGCAGACAGGAAGTGCGTCGCGGTACCCCTGAGGAGATCGGCACCCGGCATGCTCCGCCGGGGCTGCGCAAGGCGAGAGTGAACGCTGGGCCCGCAGTCCCGGCCCACGGCCGTCGGGAGGCCGCGGGCAGGTCTCCGCTGCAGGCTTCGAACGGGTCCGGCAACCGGGCTGGCGGAGAAGCGATGGCTGATCTGACCGACCACGACGCGCAGGGCCGGAGGCCTGCGCCGTGGGGCCACGGAACGAAGCGGGCTGGAGCGCCTGCACACGGGCGACCCGGTGCTGCACGAGCTGATCGCCCGCGAGCACCGGCGGCAGGCCGAGACGCTGACGAGGGTGGCTGCGTCGAGCATCGCCGATCCCGCCGTGCTGGCGTGCCAGGGGTCGGCGCTGCTGAACACCACCACCGAGGGGTACCCTGACGCGCGCTTCCACGCGGAGTGCGAGGTGGTCGACCCAGTGGAGCGGCTGGCCGTGGAGCGGGCGCGCCGCGCCTTCGGCGCACGCTTCGCCAACGTGCAGCCGCACTCACACTCAGGGACCTCGGCCAACCAGATCGTGATGTTCGGCCTGCGGCGCCCGGCGACACGGTGCTTGGGCTGGACCTGGATGCCGGCGGCCACCTGTCGCACGGGGGCCGGCCCTCCGTCTCCGGCGTCTGCTTCCACGCCGTTCAGTGCCCGAGCGCTGGCGGCGGCGGGCGCCGACAACCACATCGTGCCGGGCTCCGACCCGGTCCGCCGGTCCGAGGTGCCGTTCGCCGTGGAGCCCGGCCCCGGGCTGTTCGCCGCGCGCCGCCGGCTGGGGACGGCGCTTCGATGATGATGCCGCCGAGGGCTTCGCGGATGGAGACCTTTCGCGTCATGCACTCTCTGGCTACGGCACTCGGTGCGCGAAGAGGTCCGGCGGCTCTGCGCGGGCTTCCCTCTTCCGGGTATTGCCCCGGAACTCCCGGCCGGCGCCTGGACGCGTTCGCCGGACGGCCCCGTCACCCCGCTCCTTACGATCTTGACGGGCGCCTCGCCGCCCCGCCTCGTACTTCCACATGCTACACGAGGGGAACCCATGCCCGCACCGGCGCCGCACCTGAGTGAGATCGTTGAGGCGGTCTCGATCCGCTACAACAACCTCGTCTACGAGATGAAGGCGCGGGGCGAGGACGTGATCGTGCTTTCCCTGGGCGAGGCCTTCTTCGATGTCCCGCTGTTCGGCTTCGACGACCTGCCGATGCCCGACGGCTACCACTACTCGCACTCGCGCGGCATCCTCGGGCTGCGGCGGCGGCTGGCCGCCTACTACGGCGCGCACTACGGCGTCCCGGTGAACCCGGAGACCGAGATCGTGGTCACGGCCGGGTCCAAGATCGCCATCCACATGTCGCTGATGGCCATCCTGGCGCCCGGTGACGAGGTGCTGGTGCTGGAACCCGCCTGGGTGAGCTACACCGAGCAGGTGAAGCTCTGCCACGGCGTGCCGGTGATGGTGCCGCACGACCGGAGCGTCTTCGCGCTCGGCGAGTTCATCACCGCGCGCACCCGGGCCATTATCGTCAACAACCCAAACAACCCGTCGGGCAAGCGCTTGTCGGTGGAGGAGCTGGAGCACCTTCACCACCTGGCCGACACGAACGACCTGTTCCTGCTGGCCGACGAGGCCTACAGCGAGTTCGTTCTCCACGGCGACTTCGTTTCGTGCGGGGCGCTGGACCTGGAGAAGAAGCACACCATCGTGTGCAACTCGATGTCCAAGAACCACGGGATGTCGGGGTGGCGGCTGGGTTACGTGATCGGGCGCCGCGGGGTGATCGACGAGGTGCTCAAGATCAACCAGCACCTGGTCACCTGCGCGCCCACCATTCTTCAGCACTACCTGGATCGGCACTTCGACCAGATCCTGGAAATCACCGGCCCTCAAATCGCGGACGTGGTGCGCCGGCGGGGTGAGTTGGCCGCCTTCATGGACGCGTGCGGGATGCAGTACCTGCCGGGCGACTCCACCTTCTACTTCTTCGTCTCGATCGCGCGCTCGAGGCTCACGTCCGAGGCGTTCTGCACGCGCCTGCTCGAGGAGCATCGGGTGAGCACCGTCCCCGGCATCGGCTACGGAGCGTCGTGCGACCGCTTCATCCGGGTGTCGGTGGGCACGGAGAGCATGGAGCGGACCCGGGAGGGGATCCTCCGGGTGAACCGGCTGATCGAGGAGACCGCGGCCACCCCGGCTTTGCCGGCGGCACTCTACTCCATGCAGGCCCGCGCGTACGGCGACGCCGCCGTCGCGATCGAAGGTGCGGCGTGAGCGGCGCGCGGCGGGACCTGTCGTTCGAGCGCGCCATCGAGTTCGCCGCCGGGCTGATCCGCATCCCCTCGCCTTCCGGCGAGGAGGGGGCGGTGGCGCGGCGGATCGTTGACGAGCTCAGCCGCCTGGGGTTCGACGAGGCGTACATCGACCGGCCGGGGAACGTTGTCGGCCGCATCGCCGGGACAGGGGAGGCGCCGGCGGTGGTCCTCTCGTCGCACATGGACGTGGTCGACGCGGGTGACGCCGACGCGTGGAAGCACGAGCCGTACGGCGGCGTGGTCGTCGGCGGGTGCCTGCACGGGCGTGGGTCGATGGACGTAAAGGGGCCGCTGGCGCTCCAGGTGTACGCGGCCGCGCGCTTCGTCGACGAGCGCCCCGCGGGCGACGTCATGGCCGTCTGCTCGGTCTACGAGGAGAAGGGCGGATGGGGGATGATGCACCTGATGCGCACGCTCCCCCAGCGCCCCGGCGCCGTGATCCTCAGCGAGGCCACCGACCTGGACCTGTGCACCGGCCACCGCGGCCACGCCGAGCTGGCGGTGGAGATCCACGGCCTCGCCGCGCACGCCAGCGCTCCCGAGCGCGGCCGCAACCCCAACCTGGTCCTTCCGCACGTCCTGCTGGCGCTGCGCGAAGTCTCCGAGGTGCAACCGTGCCATCCCGTGTTGGGACGCGCCACGCTGACCCCAACCATACTGGAATGCTGGCCGAAAGGTGGGAACGTCATTCCCGACCGGATCCGAGTCACCCTCGACATGCGCGTCCTTCCCGGGTGGGAGGAGGACCGTGCGGTGGCGCAGATCCGGATGCTGCTGCGGGAGCGTGTCCCAGGGGTCGAGGGGATCCATGTGGACGTTCTCCCCGGACTGGTCACCCACCGGGCGTGGACAGGATGGGAAGACGAGCACTCCAACTTCACCCCCGGCTTCTTGATGGACGACGACCACCCCGTCGTCGTAGCCGCGGCGGGGGCCGTCCGTGAGGCGATCGGCCGCGTCCCCGCAATCCGCCAGTGGAAGTTCGGCACCGACGGGGGGCACAGCTGTGGGACGCACGGCGTCCCCACCATTGGATTCGCGCCGGGGGTGGAGGCGCTGGCCCACACCAGCCGTGAGCGGCTCGAACTCGACGCCGCGCGGCAGGCGCTCGACGCATACCCCGCGCTGATCCGCGCAGTGCAGCGCGCCGCGGCAGCCGTGCCTCGGGTCTCCATCCCCGCGATGGCCGCACCGACACTCCCCACCGCCGCTGTGGCGGTGTGAGTTGTGGCCTGACGCCGGGATGGGAGCCGCGAAGGTCTTTCGTTTTCACCGGACTGCCGGGGAGAGCCGCTCTTCGTCGGCGACGCCGGCAAGGGGTTTGCTTCACTCACCAACCGCGGCCGGAAAGACAACGCGTCGACTGCGAACACTTCAGCGGGGACGACGGATGCGGATTGAGGAGGCGCGGGGATTGGTGACGGGCGCCGCCGGCGGGCTGGGCTACTGTTTCGCACTGGAACTGGCGCGTGCCGGCGCGAGCGTTGTCGGCGTCGATATCGATGGCGATCTCACCGGCCGTGCCTCCAGTGCCAGGGAAAGCTGGGCGTGCGGGACGGTACGTCCGCCCCTGCATGATGGTGGGAGTCGGCCAACCAGCCGAACCTGTACTTCGCCGGCGATCGGCTCCGCCAGGTGCTGCTGAACCTGGTCGGGAACGCCGTGAAGTATACAGAGCACGGGACAGTGCGTCTCGAGCTCGGCCCAGCCTGCCTCCAGTGCCAGGGAAAGCTGGGCGTGCGGGAGATGGGCAGCCGAGTGGAAGGTGGGGGCGGCATCCGCGACCGGGCGACTGGAGGCCGGCGCGCCGGCGGCGCCGGAAGCGGGCGCCAGCCCGGGCCAGGCGGTGGACCGGGGGGGGGGGCGGAGGCAGGCGGGGGTGGCTCCGCCATCCGGTGGACGAGAACCATGAACGAAGGATCCAGCGATGAGCGGCATCCATCCGGGGGGGCCGCGGCCGCACGCCGCGGAAGCGACGAACTGCGGGCGGACGACGGCCGCGGCGTGCCCGATCACGCTGAAACGGCTGGTGGAGAGCTACACCGAACCCCACGGCCTGTACGACGAGCTGCGGGCGCGCGACCGCGTCACCTTCGACCCCGCGGGCCGCTGCTGGCTGGTGACGGGACATGCGGCGGTGCGGCAGGTGCTGGGCGACGCGCGCTTCGTCTCGGACGAGGCGTTGGCGGCGCCCCGCTCCCGGCGCGCCGCTGCCCGCTCGTTCGTCGCGGACGCCATCCAGCGGCAGGTCATCTTCGCCGACGGCCCGCGCCAGGCGCGGGTGCAGCGGGCGGTGCTGGTGGAGCTCGCCCGCCGTTCCGACTCGCTCCTGGCGCCGCTCCGCGACTCGGCTGTGGCGCTGGCGGAGCGCGCCCGCGCGCGGGGCGAGGTGGACCTGGTGGGCGAGTTCGCCGTTCCGTACTCCATGGAGGCGATCTCCATGATCCTGGGGCTGCCGGCCTCCACTCCCGGCGAGGCGGAGCGGCTGGAGCGCTGGTCCACGACGTACGCGGACCTGACCAGCGGCTACCTGCGGATGGAGATGCACGAGATCGTGCAGCTGGGCGAGTACTTCCGCGCCCAGGTGTCTGCCCGCGGAGGGACGCCCTCGGACGACCTGATCGGCGCGTTCCTGCGCGACGGCGGGCTGGAGCATGAGGAGGAGGTCGTCATCCAGTGCATGATGGCCTTCTCCGCGGGACGGGTGACCACGCAGAAGCTGCTGGGCGACGGCATCCCGCTCCTGTTGCCGGAGTGGGGCATGTGGCGGGAGCGGCTGCGCGGGAATGCGGGCTTCGCCCGCCGCCTGGCGGACGAGCTGCTCCGGGTGGTGACCCCCACTCGCTTCGTTGTCCGCTACGCGGCAGAAGACGTGGTGCTGGACGTCGAGCCCGGCGGCGGCCACACCGTCCGGCGAGGGGAGAAGGTGGTCCTCTTCCTCCAGGCCGGCAACCGCGATCCGCAGGCCTTCCCCGACCCCCACGCTCTGGATGCCGAGCGCCAGCCGAACCCCCACCTGTCGTTCGGCTTCGGCGCGCACCGCTGCCCCGGGGCCTCGGTCGCGCGCATCGAGATCCAGACCGCGTTGCAGGCGCTGCTGGAGACGCTCGCGGAACTGCGCCCCCACCCTTCGGCCGCGCCGTCGTGGGATCCCAACCCGAACATCGGCGGCTATTCGTCGTACCGCTGCCTCTGCGCCTGAGCTGCCTCCGCCTGGACGGCCGCGCGCGCGTGTAAAAAATGCCCGTGAGCCAAGCGCACGATCGTTGAGCGACTTCTTCGATGATCAGGGGACTGAAGCACTCCCTGGCCGTACTCGACGAGCATCGGCTGGCCCGAGCTTGAGCGACTTCCCCGATGATGAGGGGACTGAAGGGTGAAGATGCGCTCGACTGACGGTCGAACCGCCCCCCGCCGGTCCCCTGCCTCCAGCGCGAGCGGATGCAACCCGTCGATACCAGCCGCGGTCCCGTCATCATCGAGCTCGAAGCGCTCTACCGGGCGCGCGGCGAGACGGCGCTCCAAGTGGACCTGCCGGCCTACGAGGCAGCCGCCCGCGCGCAGGCCGGCACCGGACGCGACGTGGTCCTCACGGGCCACGGCCCATCTGGCTGTACCTGCGCCTGGCGCACGTACTCCACGGCACCGTCCGTAGCCTCACCTACCGCGCCCCCGAACCCGGCGACGTGCCGATCTTCGACGATACCTCGCGCTGACGCCCGCGTCCGCCCCCTCCGCTGCCGCTTGCTCCAGGTTATTCCGAGGATTCACGTTTCGTCCTGAGAAGCCAATCCACCGCCTCTCGCATCGAGGAGTGGGGCGTCGAACGTCCAGTCTCCCAATTGTTGATTGTGGAGGCCGACGTTCCGATCAGGAACCCAATCTCGAACTGAGTCATGCCGAGGCTTAGACGGTGCCGGAGGAACATCGCCCCGAACTGACCTCTCTTCTCCGGGCCCGCATCTCGTGGTCGCGGCCTGATTTGGTGCACTTGCTCTAAGGTGCAACTGTTATCTGCACGGGTGCCCGTGTGGGTACCGCGGAGACACCCAGCGCCGGTGCACCTGTTCACCGGGTGCGCTGAGCGGTACCGCGAGCGCACCTCCGGACCGCTGCTCAACCGCACCCTTCCGAGAGTGGATCTGCACTTCATTCCGAGACCCTGTATCTTCTGTACCCGCTTACAGTTCTTCGCCCCGACAGAAGGGGAATCGAGTAATGGCTGAATGGATACATTTCCCAGGAAGTCTGCCCCTGGAACAGCTTCTCCGCGCCAGCGTCCGAGGAGGCATTCCTGGCGCGCGAGGGGCTGGACGGGCCGTCGCTGATCGAGTGGATGACGATGACGCAGGAGGAGTTCAGCGCGCGCTTCAAGGGCTCCCCGATCAAGCGGACGAAGCGCCGCGGGCTGCTACGGAACGTCGCCGTCGCACTCGGCAACTGGGGCTCGGCCGAGGCCGTCCCCGCGCTTGCCGTCGCGCTCAACGACGAGGAGCCGCTGGTGCGCGGGCACGCGGCGTGGGCGCTGGGGCGCATCGGCACGGAGGCGGCGCGGCAGACGCTGCGGGGGAGAGAAGAGGTGGAGGAGGACGCGTGGGTGCGGGAGGAGATCGGGCTGGCGCTCGACGGGATCTGATATGACGTATCCACCGCAGAACGCGAGAGGCGCTGCATCGAATCAATGCAGACCCCTCGTATCTCATGCGGATCGGCGGTCTTCCTCAGCCATCCAGCGCCGGTACGGGTGGCCTCGTGCTGCGGGCAGCCGATGGTGCCGAAGCGGCAGGCAGGGTGCTCGTTCAGGACCTACCCCACTTCAATGAACACCGGACAATGGGAATTAAGCGGCTTGGCGAAGCGACCCGCGCATTGCTTCCCAAAGCCCCTTGTCGAACTCCGCCGGCATCAGATACCCGGCGGCTCCACAGTTCTCGCTCGCTCAAGCCCTCGCGTACCGATCAGAACACAATGAGCGTGAGCTTGGAATGAGGTCACATAGCCGCCATACCACAGCGTTCAGACGCGGGTGAGCAGGCCGCGCAGCAGATCTCTCCGGCGCATGAGTTCGGCCCGATCGAAGCCCTGCTCACTTCTGCGCAGCCGGAGGGTTTCCGACAGGTCCCGCTTCATCTCCTTCCAGCAGCATACGAGTGCCTTCTTCGAACCGTCGGTGGACGCCTCGCCGAGGCAAAGTTGGATCTCGGCGAGCAGCACTGCGGCCACCGTGTCCGGACCGAAGGCGCGCTCCGGGCTCACATCCGTGGGAGCAGTCCGCAACTCCGGTGGGTCGAGAATGAACACCCACTCCGCCACCAGCGCCGCCTGAACCCGCCGCGCCTCGTCCGCGGCGCGCGAGCCTTCGCCAAAAACCACACCGGGCAGCGCAGGATGGAATAGCCAGGAGGCGAGCAACTCCATTCTCCGCGTGAGCAACTCGGGATTGGGGATGACCAGAAGGGGGCACGAGCTCGGCCACCGCCCGTGTTCCGCCCGATTAACCCCCTGCGTGGAGGCGATCGCGTACTCCAGCACCAGCCGCAGCGCCAGCCTGCCGGACGGGCGGCAACTGCGCGCGTTGGCCTGGTGCGGGTTGAGCCACGCCGCCAGGGCCTCCAAGAGCGGATACACGTCGTTGGCGTTCCAGAACTCGTGTCGCAGGATGTCGCGCACATCGATGAGGGTCGGCTCGTGGCCGGTATCGGCGAGGCGGCGAAGCCACTCGAATGCCGCGAAGCCCCGGGTGTGCAGAAGGCGGCGGACGAGCGCAGCCGCGTCCTCGGGCGAGCCGCGAAGCACGAGGTCAGCGAGCAGGGCATCCACCACGGGAGCCAGGATGGCGTGAGAGTAGAACGCGGCGAGGAGGGTCACGAAGCGGTCCAGCAAGAACGGAAGCGTTTCTTCGGACGAGCGCCGGGCCTCCGTGAGGAGCGCCGTCAACCAGTCCACGCCATAGTCTTCCGGATGTGCCGCCGCGAAGTCGGCCTGAAAGCGTGCGACCGCACCAGCCAGAGCCTCGGACGAGCCGAACAGCAGCCCGGCACCGTGCAGCACGCGCACGTAGCCATGGAACCGGAGCGGGTGCTCGCGCTCCAACGCCTCCCACCCCTGCTCGATGCCCCCGACGCCCCCGGCGAACCCGACGGACGCTCCGGCCGCGTGGGTCCCGCTGAAGGTCACGCCGCACGCGGCGAGCACTCCGTTTGCATCTTCGCTCCAGGCCACTGCAAGCCGCTCCGCGTCCACCGGCGTTGCAGCGTCCTTCCGGAGCAGCACTGCCACCGCGTACTCGAAGTCTGCCGGACTCAGGCCGGGGAGGCACGCGGCGACGAAGCGCACCACCTCCCGCAGCACTGTCGCCCCGTCGTCCTCGGGTGCGGCCTTCCAAGCCCCCATCCGCGTGGCTGGATCGAACCCCTCGCGCGCCAGGAATCGGGGGATCGACCATTCGGCGCTTTTTTCCAGACGCAGGCGGTTCACACCCAAGTCAAAGGCTTCCCGCACAGTGGTGTCCGCGGCCAGCGCACCGTAGAACGCCTCCGCGAACAGGACCGCTGCGGGGTCGGTGATCATCGTGTCCATCCCGATCACGCAATCCACCACCGCGCACACTGCCTCGGCGGTAACCATCGTCTCGCACGCGTTCAATACCACCACGCGCACGAAGCTCATGCTGCGGAACAGGTCTCGCAGCGTCTGGCCGGAAACGGGGCGCACGTTCCCGGATTCGTCGATCAGGTGGATTCCGCCGTCCCGGTCTCCGTGCCCGGCAAAGTGCACGATCTGGGGACGGTGAAAGAGCAATAGCCGCTGCAGGTCGGCGATGGTCACTGCCCATTCGGTCTCCAGGTGCAGCGCGCGCTCGCGTGATCCGCGGATCGCGTTGGTCACCGCACGCGCCTCGCGGTCCAGCCGCAGCGGGACTCCATGCTCCACCGGGTCACAGGCCAGCAGGAGCACCTTCACCGGGTCGGACATGGACATGGGCAAACGCGGAGATGGAAGTGTGAGGAGAGCCGATGGGTGGTCATGCGCTGCGCCACGCGTGGGAGCGTGCCGTCTGGACACGGAGCCGGCCAAGTCCAGCTCACGCCTGCACCGTGGGGGCCGCGGCAATCGCGGGTGCGGCGGGATCTAGAAATTCGCCGGCATAGATCCTGGCAAACTGCTCGAAGCTGCACGCGCTGACGAGTTTCAGGCTCCCGTCCGCCCACAGATCGTAGAGGGTCGGGAGCGCGATGCCGTTGAACATGCACGCCTTGGCGAGTGTGTACGCGCCCGCCGACGGAAAGACGACGCGTGATCCGACCCGAAGGGGGCCGGGAAAGTGATAGATCCCGAACACGTCGCCGGGAAGGCAGGAGCAGCCTGCCAGCAGGTACCGGTGGGTCCCGTGACGCGACGCCGTGAGCACCGGAGGTGAGTACTGGTATGAGAACACGTTCGGCTGATGATTGATGCTCGTGTCGAGCACCGCGACCACCATGCTGTCGCTCTCGAAGAGGTCCACCACGGACGCCACAAGGAAGCCGGCGTCGGCGGCCACGGCGGCGCCAGGCTCCATGAACACCTCCAGTTCGAACCGTTCCCGCAACCGCGCCAGCGCGGAGGCTAACTCGTGCAGGCCGGTCATGTGCGAGAACAGGTAACCGCCGCCCAGGTTCAGCCACCTTGCAGTCGGCAGCAGGTTGCTCCCGAGCCGGTCCATCGTCAGGCCAACCGCTTCCGCGAGCTCGCTCCAGTTCCGTGACTCCGAGTTATGGTGGATGTGGATCCCGGCGACCCTCCTCAGGTCTTCGCCGCTCCGCCACATCGCGTTCAGCGCATCGAGCGGGATACCCAGCTTGGAGTTCAGCCGAGACGGCGCGTAACGCGGATCTCCGACAAAGTCGATGCCCACGTTCACGCGTAGCCCGAGCGATGCACGCCCGCCGTCGCGTAGCAGCCGGTACTGATGCAGTGAGTTGCAGGCGATATAGTCGCACGTGGCGGTGAGGTGCGGAACGTCTGCGGGGCGAATCCCGGGAGACGTGAAGTGAATCGCGCCGCTCTCGCCCAGAGCATTGCGCGCGAGCCGCACCTCGAATGGCGAGCTCGCGGACACCCCGTCTACGTGTCGCGCCAACGCTCGCAACACCGAACTCAGCGGGAGCGCCTTCATCGAGTAGAGGAGCCGGCACGCCAGAGGTTCGAGCACCGCACGTATCGCCCGGACGCTGGATTCCAGCCGTGCGTGATCGCACACGAACGCAGGCGTGTCGACCGCCGCCACCACCGCGGCAATCCGACGAGAAAGCTGTTTGGGCACAGGTGTCTCCAAAGACGAATCC
>DASVWD010000149.1 GCA_036389795.1 Longimicrobium sp. | reverse complement strand
ACAGATTGGCATCACACAGAGGACACGGAGGACACGGAGAGAACTTCAATCTCTTCCGCTGTTCCTCTGTGTTCTCTGTGCCCTCTGTGTGAGACCTTTTCAGGGCTGATACCCGAACGATTCCCTGCGAAATGGTATGAGTCCAAAAGGTGTTCAGCACAAACGACAGCCCCGCCGGACTCGCGAGGAGCCCGGCGGGGGTCGTTCTTCAGGTCAGGATTCGGTGCCCGCTAGTGCTAGTACCCCGGGTTCTGCTCCAGCAGGTCGTTGGAGTCGATGGCGCCCTGCGGGATCGGGTAGAACATGTGGTGGTCGTCCAGCGTGAGCGTCACCTTGGGCACGCTGCTGTCGCGGGCCAGGCAGGTGCTGCACCCCGACGGGCGCGGGCGGTTCCAGAACGCGCGGGCGGCGTTGGTGGAGACCGCCTCGATGCGCGCCTTGGCCCACGCCCAGTTCCGCTGCGAGTCGAAGTGGCCGTGCCCCTCGGCCGCGAGCTCGAAGCGCCGCTCCAGGAAGAGCGAGTCCTTGAACGCCTGCTTCGAGAGCCCCGGCGTGAGGTCGGGCACGTTCGCGCGCCGCCGCACCTGGTTCACGAAGCCGTACGCCTCGGCCGTCGGGCCCGAGTTCTCGTTGATCGCCTCGGCCAGCGACAGGAGCACGTCGGCGTAGCGGATCAGGATGAAGTTGGGCCCCTCGGCCCCGTCCTGCGCGCCCGGCACCTTGTCCATGTACTTCTGCGGTACCGGGGCGAAGTGGCCGTACGCCGTCACCGCGGTGGCCGTGGAGTCCCAGGTCACCGTCTGCCCGTTCTTCTTGGTGTAGGTCAGCAGCCAGGTGGCCGCGCGGCGCGTGTCGCTGGGGTTGTAGCTGTAGTAGAACGGCCACTCCGGCCCGAACGACGGGTTCTGGCTGTCGCACCAGGGGAAGTCGGTGGCGGTGGGGACCGGCCGCGGCGCCAGCTGGTCGCAGAGGTGGCCGCCCGCCCCCGGGGTGCGGGAGTTCTGGATGTCGAAGATCACCTCGGCGTTGTTCTCGTTGGACTCGGCGAACACCTGCGCGTAGCTGGTGAGCAGCGAGTAGCCGCCGGTGGCCACCACCTGCCGCGCCGCCTGCTCGGCCGCCTGGAACGCCGCCGCCCCGCCGCCGCCCACCGCGCCGTACTGCAGCTGCACCTTGGCCAGGAGCGCCCGCGCCGCGCCGCTGGTGGCGCGGCCCACGTTGTTGCCCGTGTAGCGCGCGGGAAGAGCCGGCGCCGCCGCCTCCAGGTCGGCGATGATCGCCTGGTACACCTCGGCCTGCGTGGCGCGCGGACGGCGGATGTCGTCCAGCGAGCGCGTCTCGCTGAGGTAGAGCGGCACGCCCCCGAACAGGCGCACCAGGTTGAAGTAGTGGTACGCCCGCAGGAACTTCGCCTCGGCGATCACCCGGTCGCGCAGCGCCGGGTCCATCCCGGGGACGTTCGGGGTGTTGTCGATCACCGAGTTGGCCCGGTTGACCGCGTGGAAGGCCGCCTTCCAGATCCCGATGATGTAGGTGTGCGAGGGGTCCACCCGGTAGATGTCGGGCATGGTCCGCTCGTTGGTGGCCCCCAGCCTGAGCGTCATGGTCTCGGTGGGGTAGTCGGTCAGCATCCAGTAGTGCCGGCCGTAGTAGTCGTTGTCGCTGATCCCCAGCTCGGAGACGTTCGCCTGGAACGCCCCGTACGCCCCGGAGAGCGCGGCCAGCGCGCCCTCGCTGCTGGTGAACAGGTTCTCGGGCGAGACGAAGGAGAACGGCACCTCCGTCAGGCTGTCGTCGCAGGCCGCCGTCGCCGCCAGGGGCGCCAGCGCCGCGCAGAGGAGCACGAGGGCTCGGGTTCGCTGCTTCATGTCCGTTCCATCCCGTGGAAGGGGAAGTTCTTTAGTCCTTAGTGCTTAGTCCTTAGTGCTCTAGTCCTGGTGTTCACGACTGAGGACTAAGCACTAAATCACTAAGGACTGCTGTTCCTCAGTAGCCCAGGTTCACGCCCACGATCACCGAGCGCGACGACGGGTAGGCGCCGATGTCGATGCCGCGGTTCAGGTTGCCCACGCCGAAGCTGCTCACTTCGGGGTCGAAGCCCCGGTAGTCGGTCCAGGTGAGCAGGTTGCTCCCCGTCACGTAGACCCGCGCCGAGCTCAGGCCCCGGCCGCGCAGCCACGACGCCGGCAGGCCGTACGAGAGCGAGACGGTCTTCAGGCGCAGGTAGCTGCCGTCCTCGAGGATCAGGTCGTTGTAGTCCGTCGTCCCCGCCCCCACGGTGTTCACGCCGAAGCGCGGGTACTTCGCGTCCGGGTTGGTGGGCGTCCAGCGGTCCTCGTAGCGCTCGCGCAGCACGTTGGTCGCCAGGTCGCCGCCGGTGAGCCGCCACAGGTTCAGGTTCAGGATCTCGTTGCCGAACGCCCCCTGCACCAGCGTGGAGAGCTCGAAGCCGCGGAACGCCACCGTGTTGGTCCACCCGAGCGTGAAGTCGGGGTGCGGACTGCCGATCACGGTGCGGTCGCGCACGTCGATGGTGTCGTTGCCGTCCACGTCGTCGAAGATCACGTCGCCCGGCTGGTACGCCCGGTTGTTGACGCGGTTGGTGACGCCGGCGAGCGACGCCGCGTGCGCCGAGTCGCGCACGATGCCCGCGGTGCGGTAGCCCACGAACACGCCGATCGGCTCGCCCACGCGCACCACCGTGCCGCCCAGCTTGAAGTCGTCGGAGATGGTCGAGGCGCGGATCTCGGTGTCGCCGGCCAGGTCCACCACCTCGTTGCGGTTGCGCGCGAAGGTGAGCCCCGTGTTCCAGCGCAGCGCGCCCGTCTCGCGGTCGCCCTGCAGCACGTCGGCCCGGATCGCCAGCTCCACCCCCCGGTTCTCCACCGAGCCGGCGTTCACCAGCGCGCGGGCGAAGCCCGACTCCGAGGGGAGGTCGACGGTCAGCAGCAGGTCGTCGGTCTTCTTGTGGTAGTAGTCGGCGGTCAGGGTGAAGCGGCCCAGGAACGCCGCGTCGACGCCGACGTCCAGCTGCGTGGTGGACTCCCAGGTGAGGTCGTCGTTGGCCACGCCCACGGGGAAGTAGCCGGTCACCGGGTTGCCGCCGAAGGAGTACTGCGTGGCGATGAGCCGGGCGAGCGACTGGTACGGGCGGATCGCCGGGTTCCCCGCCACGCCGTACGAGGCGCGCAGCTTGAGCTCGTCGAAGAGGTCGCTGCCCCGCAGGAACGGCTCGTCGGAGACGCGCCAGCCGAGCGCGACCGAGGGGAAGAAGCCCCACTTGCTCCCCTTGCCGAAGCGCGAGGAGCCGTCGTAGCGCCCCGTCACCGTCAGCAGGTAGCGGTCGAGCAGGGTGTAGTTCAGGCGGCCCAGCCACGACTGCAGCGCCCAGCGCTGGCGGTCGGAGCTGGGGGTGCCCAGCTGCTGCGCGGCCGAGATGTCGTTGTAGCCGGTGGCGTCGGTCACGAAGCGGCTCCCCGAGACGCCGTTCCTCGCGGTCTCCGCGGTCTGCCGGGTGTAGCCGCCCAGCAGCGTGAAGCGGTGCGCCTCGCCGAAGCCGCCCTCGTAGGTGAGCGTGTTCTCGTTCAGCCAGGAGAGGATCTCGGTGCGCCCGCGGATCGCCTCGCCCTGCGCCTCCTCGCCGCGGCGGGTGGTGCGCGGGTAGTAGGTGTCGCGGAAGCGCCCCGAGTAGTCGCCGCCCAGGGAGACGCGCGCGCGCAGGCCGCGCAGCAGCTCGTACTCGCCGTAGGCGTTGCCCAGCACGCGGGTGTCGCCCAGGTCGTCCTTCACCTGCGTGGCCATGGAGACCGGGTTGGGCAGCTCCGAGGCGCCCGACAGCGAGATCCCCAGCGCCGCCAGGTCGCGCCCCTGGTACGGGTAGACCCCGCTCGGGAGCTGCACCGGGAGGAAGGGATACGCCTGCAGCGCGGTGCCCACCGCGCCCGCGCGCCGGTTGCTCTCGCCGTCGGTGGGGACGAACTTCGTGTTCACCCGGCTCCCGGTGAGGTTGGCGCCGAACTTGAGCCGCGCGCTGAAGCCCTGCTCCACGTTGGCCCGCAGCGAGTAGCGCTCGAACGAAGATCCCGTGACCACGCCCTCCTGGTCGAAGTAGCCGCCCGAGACGGCGTAGCGGGTGTAGGCCGTGCCCACCGAGCCGCCCGAGACGGTGGCCTGGAGGCTCCGGACCGGCGCGTTGCGGAAGATGGCGTCCTGCCAGTCGGTCCCCGCGCCCAGCGTGTCGATCACGGCCTGCGAGAACGGCGGCGCCTGGTTCTGGTCGGCCGCGGCCTCGTTCATGGCGATGGCCAGCTCGCGCGCGCCCAGCAGGTCGTAGCGGCGGGCGACGTCCTGCACCCCCGTGTACGCGTCGAAGGTGAACTGCGGGCGGCCGGCGCGGCCCTTCTTCGTCGTGATCAGCACCACGCCGTTGGCGCCGCGCGCGCCGTAGATGGCCGTGGCCGAGGCGTCCTTGAGCACCTCGATCGACTCGATGTCCTGCGGGTTGAGCGCGGCCAGCGGGTTCGACGGCACCGAGCCGGTGGGCGTGCCGCCGTTGCCCGGCGAGGCGCTCTCGGGGTCGTTCTCGATCGGGAAGCCGTCGATCACGTACAGCGGCTCGCTGTTCCCCGTGATCGACGCCGTGCCGCGCACGCGGATCGAGATCCCGCCGCCCGGGGCGCTGGAGGCCGTGGTCACGTTGACGCCGGCGGCCGTGCCCTGCAGGAGCTGGTCGAGCGACTGCACCGGCGCGTTCTCGAGCGCCTGCGTGTTCACCGAGCTCACCGCGCCGGTGATGTCGCGCCGCCGCTGCTGGCCGTAGCCCACCGCCACCACCTCCTGCAGCTGCACGGCCGAGGTCTGGAGGCGGAAGCTTGCCGTGGCGGTCTGCCCGGCGGCCACCGTGACCGCCTGGTCGGCCGGCGCGTAGCCGGGGCGGCTGGCGCGCACGGTGTGGGCGCCCGCGGGCACCTGGGTGAGGGTGTAGCGCCCTTCGGCGCTGGTGACGGTGCTCCGCTGGGTGCCGACCACGGTCACCGCCACGTCGGCCAGCGGCCGCGCGGTCTGCGCGTCGACCACGGTGCCGCTCACCGTGCCGGTCCCGCCCTGCGCCAGGGCCGCGGACACCGGCAGCAGCAGCGCGCCGACGAGGGTGAGGATGCGCGTCCAACTCATCTTGGACTCTCCTGAACGAGGATGGGTACGGGAACGGGGTGTCTCACTGCGACCGCAAGCCGACACGCCGCGGGACGGAGTTTGTCCCGCTTGCGAACATATTCCGGGCGGAGACGGTCCGAACGGGTCTCCGCGGTTCGTCCCGGGTGGGGACCGCGACGCCGAGAGGCGGAAATGCCCCGTTCCGCCGGGGTGGAGCGATTTTGTTCTCATCCAGAACAATGTGGATGCCCTAAGGTATGCGTTCCCGTGCTCTCCGGCAACCATCGCCGCGGAGGGTTCCACCTGCCTTGCGCTACCCGAAACGCTGTCATCCTGAGGGCGCACCCACCGAAATCGCGTCTGCACGAGAGCCTGTGCGCCCGAAGGATCTGCGGACGGGGACCGCACGTCATCCGGTCTCACGCTCGGACGCAACCCGCAGATCCTTCGTCGCCGCCCGGGATCCGGTCGATTCGCCAGTTCGGCGCGGCGGCTCCTCAGGATGACGGCGTTGTGCTTCCGTGCTCGAAAAGTCCCTCTCTCAGGCGCGGGCGCGTCCGTCGAGGTCGGCCGGGGCCAGCCGGGGCGCCAGCAGGTGGATCACCAGGAGCGCCGTGACGTACGCCAGCCCGCAGACGGTGAAGATGATCGAGTAGTTGTTCCCCGTGGCCTCCAGCACGCGGCCGGTCACCCGCTGGAAGAGCACGCCGCCCATCGCCCCCGCGAAGCCGCCGATCCCCACCACCGAGGCCACGGCGCGGCGCGGGAACATGTCGCTCGCGGTCGTGAACAGGTTGGCCGACCACCACTGGTGCGCGGCCGCGGCGACGCTCACGATCCCCACCGCCAGCCACAGGCTCTTCGCGTGCGGCGCGAACATGGTGGGGACGATCAGCAGCGCGGCGATGAGCATGGCGGTCTTGCGCCCCGCGTTCACCGTCCAGCCGCGCTTGATGAGCGAGCTGGAGAGCCACCCGCCGCCCACGGACCCCACGTCGGCCACCAGGTAGATGACGATGAGCGGCGCGGCCACGCCGGCCAGCTTCACCCCCCAGTTGGCGTCCAGGAATTTCGGGAGCCAGTACAGGTAGAACCACCAGATCGGGTCGGTGAGGAACTTCCCCAGGAAGAACGCCCAGGTCTGGCGGTGCCCCAGCAGGCTGAGCCACGGCACCGACTCGGTGCTCTCGACCGGGTCGCTGCGGATGTACGCCAGCTCGCCGCGGGAGAGGCGCGGGTGCTCCTCGGGGCGCCGGTAGAGCAGGAGCCAGAAGGCGAGCCACACGAAGCCGAGCGCGCCGGTGACGATGAACGCCATCTGCCACCCCCACTGCAGGGTGACCCACGGCACCAGGAGCGGGGCCACGATGGCGCCCACGTTGCTGCCGGCGTTGAAGATCCCCGTGGCCAGCGCGCGCTCCTTGCGCGGGAACCACTCGGCGGTGGCCTTGATGGCGCCGGGGAAGTTGCCGCTCTCGCCGAGCCCCAGCGCGGCGCGCGCGTACGAGAAGCCGGCGGCGGTGCGGGCGAGCGCGTGCCCCATGGCCGCCAGGCTCCACGCCACGATGGCGAAGGAGAAGCCGCGGCGCACGCCCACGCGGTCCAGCAGCCGCCCCATCCCCAGGAAGCCGAAGGCGTACGCCAGGCTGAACCAGGAGACGATGTCGCCGTACTGCGCCTCGCCCCACCCCAGCTCGCGCTGGAGGGTGGGGGCCAGGATCCCCAGCACCTGGCGGTCGACGTAGTTGATCGTCGTGGCCGCGAAGAGCAGCGCGCAGATCGTCCACCGGTAGCCGAAGCGCTTCCCCTCGGCGGCGGCCAGGGCCTCGGCCTGGGCGATCGCCGAGGCGCCGGCGCTGGAGGCCAGGGTCGGGTCCGCGGCGGGCGACTCGACGCCCGGCCGGGGCGATTCCGTGCGCGCCCGGGGCGTTTCGGTGCTCGCGTGCGAGTCAGGCGGGGGCATCGGCCTCACGGGGTGGCGGGGGAAGGGTGGCGCGGTCCACCTCGTCGGCGGTGACGCGGTTGAAGTCGCCGGGGATGGTGAGCTTGAGCGCGCTGGCCGCCGTGGCGAAATCGAGCGACCGGGCCGGCGCGCGGCCGTCGAGCAGCGCGTAGAGGAGCGCGGCCGCGAAGCTGTCGCCGCCGCCCACGCGGTCCACCACGCGCACCTGGTAGCGGGCGCTGCGGTGCAGCTCGCCGCGCTCGGGCTCGTACAGCGCCGCGCTCCACCCGTGCTCGCTCGCGGACACCACCTCGCGCGCGGTCAGCGCGACGGCGCCGCATCCCAGCTCGGACGCGACGCGCCGGGCGGTGCAGCGCAGGGTCTCGGGAGACTCGGGACGCGAGGCGCCGGCCTC
Source organism: Longimicrobium sp. (assembly GCA_036389795.1). Taxonomy (NCBI): domain Bacteria; kingdom Pseudomonadati; phylum Gemmatimonadota; class Longimicrobiia; order Longimicrobiales; family Longimicrobiaceae; genus Longimicrobium; species Longimicrobium sp. Next base: position 33,254 of record DASVWD010000149.1, on the reverse strand, counting down.
GATCCCCAGCATCGCCGCGACGGCGCCGGGGTTGCCGATCAGCAGGTCGCAGCCTTCGACGAGCGCGCGGGTGACGGGGACCGGGTCGCGGTCCTTCCACAGCGCGGGGCGGTAGTTCAGGTCGACGCTCACCTTCACGTCGAGTTCCCGCGCCGCTTCGACGGCGGCCCGCGCGGCCGCCGCGGGGCCCTCGCCGAGCGCGGGGGTGATGCCGGAGACGTGGAACCGGTCCGCGCCGGCCAGGACGAGCCCCCAGTCCAGCTCCGCCGGGTCGAGCCGCGCGAACGCGGAGCCGGCGCGGTCGTAGACCACGCGGAGCGCGCGCAGGTCGGCGCCGGGCTCGACGAAGTAGATCCCCAGCCGCTCGCCGCCGCGCAGCACCTCGCCCGTGCCCACGCCCTCGGCGCGCAGCGCGGCCAGCGCGGCGTCGCCCACGGGGTTCACCGGGAGGCGCGTCACGTAGTCGCTCCGCACGCCGAAGTGCGCCAGGCTGACGGCGACGTTCGCCTCGCTCCCGCCGAAGTACGTGCGCAGCCGGGGCGACTGGAAGAGCCGCTCCTGCCCCGGCGGGGAGAGCCGCAGCATCAGCTCGCCGAAGGTGACGACGCGGCTCACGGCTCGCCTCCCGTCCGCCCGCGCGCCGCGGCGACGCTCGCGACCAGCCGCCGCGCGCGCTCCGTCAGCGCGTCGAAATCCCCCGCGGCGACGAGCTTCGGGTCGACCAGCGCGCCGCCGAGCCCGACCGCCGCGGCGCCTGCGCGCAGCCAGTCCCCCGCGTTCTCCGGGGTGACGCCGCCGGTGGGGACGAGGCGGAGGAACGGCATCGGGCCGAGCACGCCTTTGATGAACGCGGGGCCGAGCGCGTCGGCGGGGAAGACCTTCACCAGGTCCGCGCCCGCCTCGTGCGCCGCCAGGATCTCCGTCGGCGTGAAGGCGCCCAGCAGCGCGGCGGCGCCCCGCCCATGCACCTCGTCGACCAGCTCCGGCCGGACGACGGGGCTCACCACGAAGCGCGCGCCGGCGTCGATCGCCCGTCGCGCATTCTCCGCGTCGAGCACCGAGCCGGCGCCGACCAGCACGCCATCGTCCGCGTCGGAGGCCAGCCGCTCGATGACGTCGAAGGCGCCGGGCGTGGTGAGCGTGACCTCGAGCGCCGCGACGCCGCCGGCGTGGACGGCCCGCGCCGCGCGCAGCGCCGCCTCCGCGTCGTCCAGCCGGATCACGGCGACGGCGCCGAGTCCGACCAGCCGCTCGGTCACGGCTGCGGCTCCGGGCATCGTCGGCGCGGCGGAGGTGGGCATGGCGGCTCCGGGGCTCACGCGGCGGACGCGGCCGGCGCCGCCAGGTGCGCCTCCAGCGCGGCGGAGACGCCGTCGCGGTGCGCGCGGACCAGGCTGCACGTCACCGCTTTCGCGAAGCCGGGCACGCGCGCGAGGTCCGTCCCCCAGAGCGCGCGGTCGGCGCAGGCGACCTTGACCAGCGCCGCGAGCGACGCGTCGGAGCCGTCGTGCAGCGCGGACCACATCGCCCGTACGCGGTCTCCCTGGTCGTCCGCGGGGACGGGGAGCCCGGCCGCGCGCCGCCGCTCCTGCACGTCGCCGCGCATGTAGAGCAGGTACGCGGCGAACCCGAACGCCAGCGACGGCGGCGCGTCGCCGAAGCGCTCGGCCCAGCGGACGATGGAGGGGACCACGCGCACCCGCGTCTTCATCGTCTGCTGCAGCGAGATGTCGATCAGCGCGTGGCGGACGAACGGGTTGGCGAAGCGGTCCAGCACCTGGCGCGCGTACTCCTCCGCGCCGGGCGCGTCGAGCGTGGGGACGATCTCCTCGAGCATCGCCCGGCGCAGGAAGGCGCCCACGTGCTCGTGCCCGACCGCCTCCAGCACCGTCTCGCACCCGGCCAGCAGAGCCGCGGGGACGGTGACGGTGTGCCCGCCGTTCAGCAGCCGCACCTTGCGCTCGCGGTACGGCGCGACGTCGGGGGTGACCAGGATCCCCGGCTCGCCCTCGGCGAAGCGGAGCCGCGCGCGCAGCGCACCGTCTCCCTCGATGGCGAACAGCGTGTAGACCTCGGCCACGGTCAGCAGCCCGTCGCGGTAGCCGAGCTCCGCTTCCTCGCGGGCGCGCTCGTCGTCCCGGGGCGTGCCCGGGACGATCCGGTCCACCAGCGTGTTGCAGAAGGGGACGGCGGCGTCGATCCACGCCGCGAACTCGGCTCCGAAGCCCCAGCGCTCCGCCAGGGTGAGCACGATCTCGCGCAGCCGGGCGCCGTTGTCCTCGATCAGCTCGCAGGGGAGGACGACCACGCCGCGCGCGGGATCGAAGCCGAACGCGCGCGCCCGCTCCCACAGCCAGCGCGCCAGCTTGCCGGGGAAGGAGCGCGGCGGCGCCAGGTCCGGCCGGTCGCCCTCGTCCAGCGCGATCCCCACCTCGGTGGTGTTGGAGAAGACGAGCTCGATGCGCGGGTCGCGCGCGGTGGCGAGCACCGCGTCCCAGTCGCCGTGCGCGGAGAGGGCGCGGCTCACCGAGGCGATGACGCGGCGCTCGCGGCGCACCCGCCCGTCCTCCACGCCCTGCACGCAGAGGGTGTAGAGCCCGTCCTGCTCGCCGAGCACCCGGTCGCGCCCGCTGCCGGTCGACCCCACCATCACGATCCGCCCGTCGAAGGCGCCGCGCCGGTTCGCCGCGTCGACGAAGTCTTCCACGAAGCCGCGCAGGAACGCGCCGGTGCCGAACTGCACCACCCGCTCGGGGAGCTCCAGCAGCGCCGGGTCGGGCACCGCCAGGCGGCCGGCCGGCGCGCCGGAGCGGAGCAGCTCCGCATTCAGCGTCGGCAGGGGCGGCGTCACAGCGTCACCCCTTCCTTCCAGATGGCGATCTCGCGGTAGCCGTGCGTCTCGTTGCGCGTCTTCACCCGGCCCGAGGCCACGTCCAGCACCAGCGCGAAGAGGTCGTCCGCCAGCGAGTCGAGCGTGGCGGCGCCGTCCAGCAGCGCGCCCGCGTTGAAGTCGATCCAGTGCGGCTTCTTCTCCGCGATCGCCGTGTTCGAGGAGACCTTGATCGTCGGCACCGGGAAGCCGAGCGGGGTGCCGCGGCCGGTGGTGAAGAGGAGCACCGTGGCGCCGCTGGCCACCATCGCGGTCGACGAGACGCCGTCGTTCCCCGGCGCCTCCAGCAGCAACAGGCCCCCCGCCGCCGCCGGCTCGCCGTAGCGCAGCACGCGGGTGACGGTGGCGCGGCCGCCCTTCTGGATGGCGCCGAGCGACTTCTCCTCCAGCGTCGTCAGGCCGCCCGCCTTGTTGCCGGGGGACGGGTTCTCGTAGACCGGCTGGCCGTGGCGGAGGAAGTACTCCTTGAAGTCGTTCACCATCGCCACCACGTCGGCGAAGACGCGCTCGTCGGCGGCGCGGTCCATCAGCACCTGCTCGGCGCCGAACATCTCGGGGACCTCGGTGAGGATCACCCCGCCGCCCAGCGCCGTCAGCCGGTCGGCGACGCGGCCCAGGAGCGGGTTGGCGGTGATCCCGCTGAAGCCGTCGGAGCCGCCGCACTTGTGGCCGAGGATCAGCTCCGAGGCGGGGCACTCGACGCGCCGGTCGCCCTCCATCGCCGCCACCAGCTCGGCCACGGCGTCGAGCCCCTCCTCCACCTCGTCCACCACGTCCTGCGTGTTGAAGAAGCGCAGGCGCGCGGGATCGACGTTCCCGGCGCGCCGCAGCAGGTCGTCCATCTGGTTGTTCTCGCACCCCAGGCCGAGCACCAGCACGCCGCCCGCGTTCGGGTGGCGCAGCAGCCCGGCGAGCACCCGCTGCGTGTTCGCCAGGTCGTCGCCGAGCTGGCTGCAGCCGTAGGGGTGCGAGAAGGCGTACACGCCGTCCACGCGCCCCGCGAAGCGCTCGTTCGCCGCGCGCGCGATCCGCTCGGCGGCCGTGTTCACGCAGCCGACCGTGTTGACGATCCACACCTCGTTGCGCGTCCCCACGCGCCCGTCCGCGCGCCGGTAGCCCAGGAACGTCGGCATCTCGCGCATGGGCTCGGCCTGGCGGGGAGCCGGCCGATAGCTGTAGTCGAGCGTCCCCGACAGCCGCGTCGCCAGGTTGTGCGAGTGCACCCACTCCCCGGCCGCGATCGGCTGCGTGGCCGCGCCTACGGGGAAGCCGTACTTCACCACCGGCTCGCCTGGCTCCAGCGCGCGCAGGGCGACCTTGTGCCCGGCCGGCACCTCGCCCTGCAGGACGATCGCGGCGCCCTCCACCTCCAGCTCGGCGCCGGCGGGGAGCGCGCGCACGGCCACCGCCACGTCGTCCGCGGGGTGGACGCGCACCAGGAGCGGCTGCGCGCTCACGGCGGGCACGGTCGCCATCTCCGTCGCCATCCTCGCCTCAGTCCGCGGCCAGGGCGGGGGCGCCGGCCTCGGGGGCGGCGCCGTCGATCCGGTACGTCTCGCGCGCCAGCTCGTACGCCAGCGCGCGCGCCATCTCCCGCGCGTCGTCCATCCCCACCACGTGGCGGGCGACCAGGCCGGCCAGCCAGTTGGCGTCCACCCGCCGCGACAGGTCGTGCCGCGCGGGGATCGAGCAGAAGGCGCGCGTGTCGTCGTTGAAGCCGGCGGTGTTGTAGATCCCCGCCGTCTCCGTGGTGCGCTCGCGGAAGCGCTTCATCCCCTCGACCGAGTCGTGGAACCACCAGGGCGGGCCCAGGCGCAGGGCGGGGTAGTGCCCCGCCAGCGGCGCCAGCTCGCGCGCGTAGGTCGACTCGTCGAGGGTGAAGAGGACCAGCGTCAGACGGGGATCGTTGCCGTAGGCGTTCAGCAGCGCCCGCAGGTTGCGCGTGTACTCGGTGGCGACCGGGATGTCCGCGCCCGTGTCGGGGCCGAAGCGGTCGGCGACGGCGCGGTTGTGGTCGCGCAGCGCGCCCGCGTGCAGCTGCATCACCATCCCGTCCTCCACCGACATCCGCGCCATCTCCATCAGCATGTGCGCCTCGAAGCGGCGCTGGTCGGCCTCCGCGGCCTCGCCCGTGCGGGCCCGGCAGAAGAGCCGCTCCGCCTCCTCGTCCGGCAGCCGCTCGGTGTACGGCTCCACCACGGCGTGGTCGGTGGAGGTGGCGCCCAGGCCGCGGAAGTACTCCCGCCGCTCCTCGACGGCGCGGAGGAAGCCCGCGTAGCAGTCCACGCCCAGGCCGCTCACCCGCTCCAGCTCGCCGATCGCGTCGCTCCACCCGGGCGCGGCGATGCGGAAGAGGGCGTCGGGGCGGAAGCAGGGGACCACGCGCCCGCCCCACCCCGACTCGCGGATGGCGCGGTGGTGCGCCAGCGTGTCGGTGGCCGCGTCGGTGGTGGTGAGCACCTCGATGTTGAAGCGCTCGAACAGCGCGCGCGGCCGGAACTCGGGCGAGGCCAGCCGCTCGGCGATCTCGTCGTAGACCCGCCGCCCCGTCTCGCCGTTCAGCCGCGTGCGCACGCCGAACACCTCGTGCAGCTCGTGGTCGAGCCACGCGCCGGTGGGGGTGCCGCGGAAGAGGTGGTAGTGGTCGGCGAAGAGCTGCCAGATGCGGCGGGGGTCGGTCTCCACCGGCGCCCCGTCCGTCGTGGGGATGCCGAGCGCCTCCATCGGCACGCCCCGCGAGTACAGCATCCGGAAGATGTAGTGGTCGGGGACGACGATCAGCGCGGTGGGCTCGGGGAAGGGCGCGTCCTCGGCCAGCAGGCGCGGGTCGACGTGCCCGTGGGGACAGACCAGCGGCAGGTCGCGCGTCTCCTCGTACAGCTCGCGCGCCACGCGGCGGACCGCGGGGTCGGGGTCGAAGAAGCGGTCGGGGTGGAGCACCAGCGCGTCGCCCGGGAGGGGAAGCGCGTCCGCCCGGCGGGCGGCGGCGTTCGTCGGCATCTATGGCACCTGCGGGGGAACGAAAGCCCTCCGTGGGTCAGCCCGGCTGAAGCGCGGGGGCTTGCGCCGGAAGCGGGAGGCCTGCATTTTGTTCCGAGAAGGAACAATTGCGGTGAATGTATCACCGTCCCCCGGATCGCGCAACGCTCTCGTATCCGGACCCGCTTCCGCCGAGCCTTACGAGGACCGATCCTCCGTGAGAAAGATCAACGTCGGCAACTTCAAGCTCGCCACCCGCTCCACCTCGCGCGAGATCAACCGGCAGATCGTGCTGAACCTGGTGCGCGAGCACCAGCCGATCTCGCGCGCCGACCTGGCGCGGCGGATGAAGGTGGGGCGCGGGCGGGTGACCGCGCTGGTGAACGAGCTGCTGGCCGAGGGCGCGGTGCTGGAGGGCGAGGCGGTCGACGCGCCGCGCGGCCGCCGGCCGAAGATGCTGTACGTGCGCACCCGCGACCGGCTGGCGGTGGCGGTCGACATCCGCTTCAGCCGCACCTACCTGATGCTCTCCGACTTCGCGGGGACGCAGATCGCGCTGGAGACCTTCGAGACGATCCTGGACCCGGCGCGGCTGGCGGACGAGCTGGCGGGGCGCATCGCCCGGCTGCTGCACGTGCACGGCGCGGGCGGCGACTGCGAGGGGATCGGGATCGCGGTCCCCGGCATGGTGGACCACCCCACCGGCCGCGTGCTGAACGCCCCGCAGCTGGGCTGGAAGGAGGTGGAGTTCCGCGGGCTGCTGCAGGCGGCCACGGGGCTCCCCGTCTTCATCGAGAACGCCCCCATCGCCTGCGCGCTCGCGCAGATGTGGCTGGGCCAGCGCGGCGGCGACACGGGCGACTTCGTCTACGTCACGGTCAGCGAGGGCGTGGGCACCGGGGTGGTGGTGAACGGGCAGGTGGTGCGCGGGCACGGCCACGCCGCCGGCGAGTTCGGGCACGTGCCGATCAACCCCGAGGGCCCCCGCTGCCTCTGCGGCGCGCGCGGCTGCTGGGAGGCGCACACCTCCAACCTGGCCACCATCTCCCGCTACCTGGGCCGCGAGCTCTCCCCCGCCGACGCGCGCGAGCTGCTGGCGCAGACGGCCATCACCGTCCCCGACCTGGTCACCCGCGCGCGCACCGGCGACGAGCGCGCCAGGCAGGCGCTGGTGGAGACCGGCCGCTTCCTGGGGCTGGGGCTGTCGATGATCGTGAACTCGCTGAACCCGGCGCGCATCTTCGTGGGCGGCGAGATCACGGCCGCGTGGGACCTGGTGGAGCCGCAGGTGCGCGCGGCGATCGAGGAGCGCGCGCTCACGAAGGCGGCGGCCGCCACCCCGGTGATCCCCGAGCTGGCCGTCGGCTACCCGCGCCTGCGCGGCGCCGCCGCCCTGGTGGCCGCCCCCGTCTTCGCCGCGCCGCAGGTCGCGTGATGGCCGGCACCACGCAACGGACGGCCGCCCTCGCCGCGGCCGCGCTCCTGCTCGCGGCCGGGTGCCGCACGCTCCCCGCGCAGGACCCGGCGCGGAACCCGGTGGACTCCATCGCCCGGCTCCCCGGGGCCGCGGTGGAGCGCGACACCACGCCCCTGCTCGGCCCCGCGCGCATCTCCGCCCTCCCCGCCGCCGAGCGGGAGGCGTGGACGCAGTACGTCGAGACGTCGCGCCGGGACCGCGCGCGCGACCGGGCGCTCCTCGCCGAGGAGATGCGCACGCTCGGGCGGGAGCGGATGGAGCGCGCCGCGTACGCGCGGAAGTCGTTCGAGGTCGAGGACCGGATGACGGAGGCGTGGTTCCGGGGCGACTCGGCGCGGCGGATGGCGGAGACGATCCTCTCCTACCAGACGCCGTCGGGCGGGTGGTCGAAGCACGTCGACATGAGTGGCGGGCCGCGGCGGCCGGGGCAGAGCTTCTTCTCCGAGAGCGACTCCTGGCAGTACATCGCCACCCTCGACAACAATTCGACCACCGAGGAGATGCGCTTCCTCGCGCGCGCCTACGCGGCGCACGGGGACGCGCGCTGGCGCGACGCCTTCCTGCGCGGGCTCGGCTGGCTGCTGCGCGCGCAGTTCCCCAACGGCTGCTGGCCGCAGGTCTACCCCCTCCAGGGCGGCTACCACGACGCCGCCACCTTCAACGACGACGCCATCGTGCACGCCGCCGCGCTCCTGCGGGACGTCGCGCGCGGCGAGTACGCGTTCGTGACGGAGGAGGAGAGGCGGCGCGCGGACGCGGCGGTCTCCCGCGCCCTGGACTGCATCCTCGCCAGCCAGGTGGTGGTCGGCGGGAAGCGCACGGTGTGGGGGCAGCAGCACGACCCGCTCACGCTCCGGCCGACCTCCGCGCGCAGCTACGAGCCGGCCTCGCTCGCGTCGAAGGAGAGCGCCGGGATCACGCGCTTCCTGATGTCGCTCCCGTCGCCGGACGCGCGCGTGGTGGAGGCGGTGCACGCGGCCGCCGCGTGGTTCCGCGAGAACCGCATCTACGGCTACGTCTACGACTTCCAGACCGGGCGGCGCGAGCAGGCGGGCGCGGGGCCGCTCTGGGCGCGGATGTACGAGATCGGCACCAACCGCCCGGTCTTCAGCAACCGCGACGGGGTGGTCCTCTACGACTACGAGCAGCTCACCGACCGGCGCACCGGCTACGGCTGGTACGCCGAGGAGCCGGCGTCCGCGCTGCGGGCCTACGAGCGCTGGGCGGCGCGCCATCCCGCGCCCGCCGGCAGCTGAGCAAAGGAGACTTGGTTGGAACTGCTTAGCTCACACAGAGGACACAGAGAACACAGAGGAACTGCAATGAAGTTCTCTGTGACCTCTGTGTCCTCTGTGTGAGACCATCAGCGGAGCCTGCACACGCGAGGAGATTGGTGGAAAGCCCGAACCTCACCCGCCGCGACTTCCTCCGCGCCGCCGCCCTGGGCGCCGGCGCCGTCCTGGTGCTCCCCGGCCTGGAGGGGTGCGCGACCGCGGCGCGGAGTGCCGCCGCGAGGCACGGCGTCCTCGCCGGCTGGGAGCTGGTCCCCGGCATCCTGGCCCGCATCCGCCCGCCCGCGTTCCCCGACCGCGACTTTGCCGTGACCAGCTACGGCGCGGCGGGCGACGGGAAGACGGACTGCACCGAGGCGTTCCGCCGCGCGGTGGCCGCCTGCGGCGAGGCGGGCGGCGGGCGCGTCGTGGTTCCCGCGGGGCGCTTCCTCACCGGGCCGATCCACCTGCGGAGCCGGGTCAACCTGCACGTTCAGGGCGGCGGGACCATCGCCTTCAGCCAGGACCCCCGCGCCTACCTCCCCGCCGTCTTCACGCGCTGGGAGGGGGTGGAGGTGATGAACTACTCGCCGCTGATCTACGCCTTCGAGGCGACGGACGTGGCGGTCACGGGCGAGGGGACGCTGGACGGGCAGGCCGACAACGCGCACTGGTGGCCGTGGAACGGCAAGACGCAGTACGGCTGGCGCGAGGGGCAGCCGAACCAGCGCGCAGCCCGGACGCGGCTCTTCGAGATGGCCGAGCGCGGCGTCCCCGTCGAGCAGCGCGTGATCGGCGAGGGCGGCTACCTGCGGCCGCAGTTCATCCAGCCGTACCGCTGCCGCAACGTGCTGGTCGAAGGGGTGACCATCGTCAACTCGCCGATGTGGGAGATCCACCCGGTCCTCTGCCAGAACGTCACGGTGCGCGACGTGAAGATCGTCACCCACGGCCCCAACAACGACGGCTGCGACCCCGAGAGCTGCCGCGACGTGCTGGTCGAGGGGTGCCTCTTCGACACGGGCGACGACTGCATCGCCATCAAGTCCGGCCGCAACGCCGACGGCCGGCGGCTGGCGGCGCCGAGCGAGAACCTGGTGATCCGCCGCTGCCGGATGAAGGACGGGCACGGCGGGGTGACCATCGGCAGCGAGATCTCGGGCGGGGTGCGCAACGTCTTCGTCGAAGACTGCGAGATGGACAGCCCCAACCTGGAGCGCGCGCTCCGCTTCAAGAACAACGCGATGCGCGGCGGCCTGCTGGAGCACGTCTACATGCGCAACGTCACGATCGGCGAGGTGAGCGACGCGGTGCTCTCGATGGACCTGTACTACGAGGAAGGGCGCAGCGGCCCGTTCGTCCCCGTGATCCGCGACGTGGAGATGCGGGGCGTCACCAGCCGCAAGAGCGAGTACGGCCTGTACATGCGCGCCTACGAGCGCTCGGAGATCTCCGACGTGCGCGTGATCGACTGCCGCTTCGACGGCGTGGCGCGCGGGAACGTGACCGAGGGGGTGCAGGGGCTGCGCTTCGAGCGCGTGTCGATCAACGGCCGGCCCGCCACCCCCACCTCGCACCTGGCCGCGGCGAGGTCGGACGCCGAGCGGCTCCCGAGCGACGTGCGCGCCCCCGCGCCCGCCCGCCCCTCGCCGCGATGAGCCGCCTCCCGCGCCTGCGCCGCGCCGCGGTGGTGCTCGCGCTCGCCTGGCTCCCGGCGGTGACGTCGGACGCGCACGCCCAGGTCGCGCATCTCCCCGCGGGAGAAGGGCTCGGCGAGGGCTCGCGCCAGCCGGGCGACGCGCCGCTGGCGATCCCGAACGCGGCGCCGCGCGCGCGCCGCTCGCCCGACGGGCGCCCGTGGTCGGTGCGCATGGCCGAGTCGGTGATGCGCCGCAACCCGCAGACGCACCGCCGCTGGGACTACACGCAGGGCGTGGTGCTGGGCGCCATCGAGCGCGTGGCCCTGGCCCGGCGCGACGCGGCGATGCTGGCGTACGTGAAGACCAACATGGACCGCTGGGTGAAGCCGGACGGGACCATCGAGGGCTACGAGCTCGACGAGTACAACATCGACGAGATCTCGCAGGGGCGCCTGCTCTTCGGCCTGTACGAGCGCACCCGCGACGAGCGCTACCGCAAGGCCGCCGACCTGCTCCGCCAGCAGCTCCGCACGCACCCGCGCACGGCGGAGGGCGGGCTGTGGCACAAGCAGATCTACCCGCAGCAGATGTGGCTCGACGGCCTGTTCATGGGGCAGCCGTTCTACGCCCAGTACGCGAAGACCTTCAACGAGCCGGCCGCGTTCGACGACGTCGCGAAGCAGTTCCTCCTGGTCACGCGGCACACGCGCGACCCGCGCACCGGCCTGATGTACCACGGGTGGGACGCGGCGAAGGCGCAGAAGTGGGCCGACACCGCCACGGGGCTCTCGCCGAACTTCTGGGGGCGGGCGATGGGGTGGTACGTGATGGGCGTCGTCGAGACGCTCGACCACTTCCCGGCCGACCACCCGGACCGCGCGGCGATCGTCCAGACGCTGCGCGACGCGGCCGAGGGGATCGCGCGCGTGCAGGACCCGGTGACGGGGCTCTGGTGGAACGTGCTCGACCAGCCCAACCGCGCCGGCAACTACCTGGAGGCGAGCGCGTCGAGCATGTTCGTCTACGCGCTGGCGAAGGCCGCGCGGCTGGGCTACGTCGACGCGCGGTATCGGCGGATCGCCGAGCGCGGCTTCGACGGGCTGCTGGCCAACCTGGTGCGCGAGAACCCCGACGGCACCGTGTCGCTCGTCAACGTGGTGCAGGTCTCCGGGCTCGGCGGCAGCCTGCGGCGCGACGGCTCGTACCGCGACGGCTCGTACGCCTACTACGTGAGCGAGCCCGTGGTCACCGACGACTACAAGGGCGTGGGGCCGTTCATCCTGGCCGCGCTGGAGCTGGGGCGGTGACAGCCGACGTCACCCCGCGGCTCGCGCGCCTCTTTTCGCTGGAGGGCAGGCGCGCGCTGGTGACGGGCGCCAGCCGTGGCCTGGGCCAGGCGATCGCCCGCGCGCTCGCCGAGGCCGGCACCGACGTGGTCTGCGCCAGCACGCAGCGCGCGGGGACGGACGAGACCGCGGCGCTCGTGCGCGCGGCCGGGCGGCAGGCATGGCAGGTGGAGGCCGACCTCTCCGACCGCGAGGCCGTGCTGGCGATGGCCGACGAGGCGGAAGCGTTGGCCGGTCGCATCGACGTGCTGGTGAACAACGCCGGGACGATCCGCCGCCACCCGGCCGCCGAGTTCCCGCTGGGTGACTGGGACGTGGTGATGCACACGAACCTGGACTCGGTGTTCGTGCTCTCGCAGCGGCTGGGGCGGAAGATGGTGGAGCGCGGGGCGGGGAAGATCGTCAACGTGGCCTCGCTCCTCTCCTTCAGCGGCGGGATCACGGTGCCCGCGTACACGGCCAGCAAGCACGCGGTGGCCGGGCTGACGAAGGCGCTGGCCAACGAGTGGGCGCGCCACGGCGTGCAGGTGAACGCCGTCGCCCCCGGCTACTTCGCCACCGACAACACGGAGCGGCTGCGCGACGACCCGGAGCGCTCGCGCGAGATCTCCGCGCGCATCCCCGCCGGGCGCTGGGGCGAGCCCGAGGACCTGGCGGGAGCCGTCGTCTTCCTCGCCTCCCCCGCCAGCGACTACGTCAACGGCCACGTGCTGGTGGTGGACGGGGGATGGATGGCGCGGTGAGGCGGTGCCCCCGCCCACCGGGCTTCGATGGCGCCAGGAGCGGATACGTAGCTAGGGGTCCTCTAACGGGGATTACCCTGTGGTCCGATCTAGATCTCGCAGTCGATGCATTCCGACACCGCGTAGTTGCAGCTGTGGCAGGTCTCATTCCCGCTGATACCACCGCAGCCGGCCCAGCACGTGGTCCCGTAGGTCTGGCAAGCGCTGTCCTTCGAGTGGGTCGAGTGGGCATGCACGGTACCGCGACTCTCCGTGGTCGCGTCCGTCACGAACGACTCGACGCGAAGCGACTCCACGTTCAGCTGGAGCTTCTTCATGCTGGCCTCCGGTTCAGCGGGGTTTCTGCACGTCGGATGGAATCGCCGATAGAGCACCGGCGACCCGGCGCGCGGGGGAAGACGGAGCGACCACTCTCTCAAAATACGTCTGGTTATGGGCGCCCGCAACAGTTTTGCATCCCGCTATCGGCCAGACGCCTTTGCGCGGCAGCGAGACGGAGCGCGCGTTGAAGAACCCGAATCCCTGAGATGACCGACCGCATGCACTACCTCCCCTCGCCCGACGCGGCGCGCCGCATGGACACCGCGGAGCTGCGCGACCGCTTCCTGGTGGAAGGCCTCTTCCAGCCGGGGCGGATCACGCTGCGCTTCGTGGACCTCGACCGCGTGGTGCTGGGCGGCGCCGTCCCCACCGGCGGGCCGCTGCGCCTGGACGCGCCCGAGGCCATGGCGGCGGACTACTTCACCGAGCGCCGCGAGCTGGGGGTGCTGAACGTCGGCGGCCCGGGCGCGGTCACCGTCGACGGCGAGCGCTACGGGATGGCTACGCGCGACGGGCTGTACGTCGGCCGCGGGAGCCGCGAGGTCGCGTTCGAGAGCGACGACGCGGCAGACCCCGCGCGCTTCTACCTGGTGAGCTACCCGGCGCACGCGTCGCACCCCACCACGCACCTGGCGCACGCGGACGCGCAGGCCACGGAGCTGGGCTCGGTCGCGCAGGCCAACCGCCGCGTCCTGCGCAAGTACTTCCACCCCGACGGAGTGCGCACCGCGCAGCTGGTGATGGGCGTCACCGAGCTGATGGAGGGCAGCGTGTGGAACACCATGCCCGCGCACACCCACGCGCGCCGCACCGAGGTCTACCTCTACTTCGCCGTCCCCCAGGACGCCGTCGTCGTCCACCTGCTGGGCGAGCCCGGCGAGACGCGGCACCTCGTCGTCCGCGACGGGCAGGTGGCGCTCTCGCCCGGGTGGTCGATCCACTCCGGGTGCGGCACCGCCAGCTACTCCTTCTGCTGGGCGATGGGCGGCGAGAACCAGGCCTTCGCCGACATGCAGGGCGTCGCGATGGGCGACCTCCGCTGACGCCCCGACTTCACGAGATCCCGATCCCACGACGCTCATGATCCGCTTCCGCCGCCTGCTCGCCGCCTCCTTCTGCGCGCTCGCCGCCGCTTCGACCGGCCTCGCCGCCCAGCGCGCCGCGCCGGCCCCGGCTGGCATCGCGGTGCGCGCGGAGAACCCGATCGCCGCCGACCGGCCGGACGAGACGCTCTCCCTCGCCTGGGCCGAGCTGCTCCGGGCGCTCCCCGCGCTGCGTCCCGACCGCGTGCGCGTGGTGGACGCCGGCAGCGGGGCCGAGGTGGTCTCGCAGCCGCTCGACGCCGACGGCGACGGCACGACCGACGAGCTGCTCTTCCAGGCCGGCTTCCGCCCGCGCGAGGTGCGCGAGTTCGTGGTCCAGGCGCAGGCGCCCGCCGCGCCGCCCGTGGCCCGCGTGCACGCCCGCCACGACGCCCACCGCGACGACGTGGCGTGGGAGAGCGACCGCATCGCCTTCCGCATCTACGGGCAGGGGCTCTGGCAGGCCAGCGAGTTCGAGCCGCTGGTGAGCAGCGGGATCGACATCTGGCCCAAGCGCGTGCGCGACCTGATCGTGGAGAAGTGGTACGCCAAGGGGCACGACGCCTACCACCAGGACACCGGCGAGGGGGCGGACTTCTACACGGTGGGGCCGACCCTCGGCGCCGGCGGGAGCGCCGTCTGGCGGAACGGGACGATGTACCGTGCCCGCAACTTCAAGAGCCACCGCATCCTGGCCACGGGGCCGATTCGCGCCGTCTTCGAGCTGCGGTACGAGCCGTGGGACGCGGGCGGGGTGCAGGTCTCCGAGGTGAAGCGGATCTCCATCGACGCCGGGCAGAACCTCTTCCGGCAGGAGATCACCTACCGCGCCGAGGGCGCGGCCGAGGTCCCGTACGTGGTGGGGACGGTCAAGCGCGAGGGGCTGGTGGGCGCCTCCCGCCGCGCGGGGCCGTGGGCGTGGGTGAGCACCTGGGGCCCGGTGGAGCGCAAGAACGGCGGCCACGGCCAGCTCGGCACCGCGGTGCTGATGGAGCGCTCGCGCATGCTGGAGTCCCGCGAGACCGACGACCACTACGTCGCCGTCGCGTCGGCGCGGCCCGGGACCCCCGCCGTGCAGTACGTGGGCGCCGGGTGGACGGCCAGCGGCGACTTCCGCACGGTGGAAGACTGGTGGCGCTACCTGGACGCCTTCGCCGAGCGCCTGGCGAACCCGGTCCGGGTGACGGTGGGGCAGGGTGGGACACGCTCCGCTGCGCGGTAGAGCGCACGCGCAAGAGGCAGAGCAGCAGAGAGATGTCATCCCGAGGGGCGCGGTAGCGACCCGAAGGATCTACTTCGCCTGCACGCGAGGGTTGCCGCTCGCGACTACCCACGTGCCAGGGTGAGTAGATTCTTCGGTCGCCGCCCGGGCTCCATCGCATTCAGAAGGTTCGGCGCAGCGGCTCCCTCAGAATGACATTCGAACGGAAGAAGGCGCCGGGACGATCCGGCGCCTTCTTCTTGTCTGTCTTCCACCGAAGTCCTCGAAAGATCCGGTCACCGCGCGGGGACCTCGATGCTGGCCAGGCGGCGCACGTCGGACTCGTCTCCTTCCACCAAGCGGAAGGGGAGGATCTGCACGGTGGGCCGGTCCGCGCCGCGGTCGGAGCGGATGACGACCAGCACGCCGCGGCTGACGCCCATGGCGCCGGCGCTGAAGTAGTTGACGCCCACGTGGTAGGTGCCGGGGACCAGCCTGGCCGCGCGCACCACCTCGGGGCCGAAGCCCTGCGTGATGTCCTCGTAGAGATCCAGGCCCAGCTTCGTCTCCTGGTGGGCGTAGTAGCACTCCTCGCCGGCGGGATCGACCACGTGCAGGTCCACGTCGTTGCCGTCGGCGTCCCAGGCCAGGGTCACGCGCAGGGCGTCGCGGCGCTCCAGGTCGACGCCGTACTCGGCCGCCTCGCCGCGGATCTGCGCGCGCTTCGCGGGCTCCTTCGCCATCCACGCGCGCAGCACGTACCCCAGCTCCTCGCGCACCACGCGCTGCGCGTCGCCGTACCAGTCGGGGAAGGTGCGGGTGGTGGCCTCCTCCAGCACGCGGGCGGCCTCCTCCTCGCGGCCGTCCTGCCAGAGCATCAGCGCCAGGTGCCGGTAGCCGTTGACGCGGTCCGGCCGCTCGGCCAGCGCGCGGCGCAGCGGCGTCTCGGCCAGCCGGGCGGCGTTCACCCGCAGCAGGAGCAGCCCGGCGCGCTGCAGCAGCTCGGGCTTGCCGCCGGCCACCTCCACCAGCGAGCCCAGCGCGCGCTCGGCCTCCTCGCGCAGGCCCAGGTTCACCCCGGCCTCGCCCAGCGCCTCGTACACGTGCGGGTTCTCGGGGTCGTACGGCTGCCAGTCCAGCGCCAGCTCGCGCAGCGCCGCCCACTCCTTCCGCGCCCACAGCGCGTCGGCCAGCTGGTTGCGCACCTCGCGGTCGCGCGGCTCGGCTTTCAGCTCCGCGCGCAGGCTGTCCACCCGCCCGCGGCTGACGGCCGCCGGCCGGATCCACTCCGGCGCCACGGGCCGCGCCCGCTCCGCGGGCGGCGGCGGGGCCATGGGCGGCGGCGGCGGAGGCGGGGGTGCGGACGGAGGAGGCGCGGGGGGAGGCACCGGCGCCACCTGCGCACGCTCCGGCACCGGCCGGGGTTGAGGAGGTGGTGGCGGGGGCGGAGGCGGCGGCGGAGCGGCGAGGAGCGGCGCCTCGGATGCTGCCACCTGGTCTGCGTCCTCCGCCCTCGCGTTCGCCGCGGCCCCGGTGACGACCACCCCCTCGAGCTGCAGCGCGCGGCCGGTGTCCGCCGCTTCCGGGCGGGCTCCGCCGGCGGGCGCGTCGTCCGGCTCCCCGGCGTCTCCCCGCGCCACGCGCAGCGCGGCCGTGTCGCGGTCCACGCGGACGATCCCCTCGGGCCCCACGCCCAGGATCTCCGCCAGCGCGCGGCGGTCCAGCCCGAAGCGCGCGTAGTCCTCCTCCGTCTCCAGCACCAGCAGGGTGGTGCGCGGCGAGAGCACGCGGTGCTCCACCGAGACGCGCACCTCCTCCTCCGCCAGCACCGCGCGGGTGGAGTCGTCGGTGGTGCGGGAGGCGCGCTCGGCCAGGTCCTGGAGGTACGCGCGGTACGCCTCGCGCTCCAGCAGCGGCGCGAAGCTCCCCGCCGGCAGCGACTCCGCCAGGCCGGCGGCCTGCGTCCCGCCCCGGCCGGCCAGGCGCGGCGCGGGGCGCGCGCCGGGCTTCAGGCGCGCCAGCACCAGCACCTCGTCGCCCGGCTGCACGTCGTCGGCGCCCGCGGCGTACGCCCACGCGGCGCCGGGGTCGCTCGCGGCGAAGGCGGCGCCGGGCGGCAGCGCCAGGCGGCGGGCGGCGCCCTGGGCGCGCACGTCCAGCGAGTCGGTGAAGGGGATGGAGACGACGCGCCCGCGCCCCGCGGTGAGCAGGCGCAGCGTGGCGGCGTCCTGCCGCGCGCCCAGCACCAGCGCGTGCACCGCGGCGGCCGCGGGGATCGAGTCGGCCGCGGCGCGCAGCCGGGCGGGGTCCACCGTCCCCAGCGTGGCGACGCCGTCGGTCTGCACCACGATCGCCGTGCCGGGGCGGGCCCGCGCGGCGGCGGCCGCGTCGCGCAGCACGGCGCCCAGGTCGGTGCCGCCCAGGTAGCGCCGGGCGCGCAGCATCGCGCCCACCCGCCGCGCCACGTTGGCGGCCGTCCCCGCGGCCAGCGGGCTGACGCGGTGGTCGAACGCCCGCACCTCCACCGCGTCGCCCGCCGGGAGCGCCGCCAGCAGCCGCTCCACCGCGCGCACCCGGTGCTCGGCGCCGTCCGCGCCAGACGCGGAGGTGTCCAGGTAGAAGAGCCAGCGGCGCGGACCCGGCGCCTGGACCGCGCGCGGGACGGCGGGCTGGAACGCGGCCACGTAGAACTCGCCCGCCGACAGCACCCGCGACGCCGCCGCGGGGCCGTCCGCGCGCCACGCCACCTGCAGGTCGTGCTGGGGGACGAAGCTCTCGTCCGAGCGCTCGATGACGCGCACCGGGCCCTCGTCGCGCACCCGCCCCGGGCCGGCGGCCTGCACGAAGGTCTCCCGCCGGCCCGTCTCGCCCGGCAGCGCGCGGAAGCTGCCGTGGAAGGTGAACACGCCCACCCGGGGCAGCCCCCGCAGGGGGAGCGTCCAGCTCCGCTCGCCCCCCACCTGGCGCAGGAGCAAGCTGTACGCCAGCACCAGGCGCACCGTCCCCTCCGGCTCGATCGGGAACACGCGCGCCGAGAAGCGGTTGCCGGCCTCCTGGTCCAGCATGGCCGGGTCGCGCATCTCGTGCAGGATCTCGTCGTAGACGCGGTGCGCGCGCAGCCGCTCCACCACCTCGCCCTCCACCAGTCGCCCGTCCACCTCCTTGGCGAAGCGGCTCACCGTGGCGCCCTCGGGGAGCACGGCGCTGAAGCGGCCCTCCATCCGCCGCGGCCGCGGGTTGCGGAAGCGCAGCTCCACCTCGGTGAGCGCCAGCATCCCGTGCACCGCCGTGCGCACGTCCAGCCGCTCCAGCACCAGGTCCTGCCCGTCGGGGTCCGAGAGCGCGAACGGCGCCGGGGCGGGCACGGTGTCCCGCGCGGCCGGCGCCGGGCGGACGGACGCCGGGCGGACGGACGCCCCGGGGTCGGCGGACGGCCCCCGCGCGAGGCCCGCGGCGGGGAGCGCGGCGAGGCAGGCCAGGGCCGGCAGGACGCGGGTGAGTCGGATCGTCACGAGAAGCCGGGTGCGAGGGGAAGCGGTTGCGGCGGGGAAGAGGACGGCGGGTCGGCGCAACATACGTTTTGGGCCGAAGCCCGTCCAGCCGCCGGTGAGGAGAACGCCCCGCGGCGCGCGACTCTGACCGACGACCGGCCGGGGGTTCTCTGCCGACTCGCTGACTCTGCCTGAGGCCTGAGGTTTTTCGGGCGGGCGTTTCCTGGCGTTCCGCCGCGGAACGGGTCCCCACCCCCCGGGCAGGGCCGGCTTTGTGCAGTCGCTCCCGCCTCTCACCCGCGCCAGGCGTCTTCAACCGGATGTGTGCCGAATGTCCTCCGATCCCTCCCGTCCCGGGGAGCCGTACACCCGGGTACAGGTGCCGAGGAGTCAGATCCAGCTTCTCGGCGAGCCGGCCGGCGACGGAGTCCCGGTCCTGAAGGCCGAGCTCGCGAGGATCCTGGCCGCGGAAGGGAACACTTCGCGCGCCTACCTGTCGAGGGTCCAGTATCCGGGCGAAGACCGGAAGCGCCTCGCGCTCATCCTCGACTCCCGGGCTCCAGGGCAGGAGACCGCTCGGGCGATCGCCCGGGAGTGCCAGCCGCTCGTGGCGGTCGACATCCTGTTCCTGGAGTCGCTCCCCCGCTCGGAGGCGGAGCGGCTGCAGCAGACGGCCGCGCCCTTCTATCCGCCCGACGGAGCGAGAACAAGCTCTTCCTGATCATCGTCGAGGTCGGCCATGGCACGAGCGCCGGGCTGCCGCCGGAGTTCGCGGGCGCCGTCGGGTCCGTCTTGCGTTTCGACCCCCGCTCTTACTGATCGGGAGATGCCGTTCCCCTATTCGAACGAAGCTCGTCGCTTCCACGGTTTCTCCCCCACGGCATGATCTTCCGCCGTCCGGAAATCCCGCACACCCGCGACCGGCGACCCACCCCTGAAGTTTCCACCGTCTGCTGACAGGGCCCGGCCGCGGCCATTTCGCATATTCGCATGCGAAAGGAGCCGACGATGCTGAGCCAGACCTCCGAACACGCGATCCGGGCAGTCCTCTTCCTCGCCCAGCAGCCGCACGGCGAGCGGGTCCCGGCCGACCGCGTCGCCGCGGCGCTCGGGGTTGCGCGCGACGCTGCCCTCCTACCTCAGGACGGAGACGCCGGCCGCCACGGCGGAAGGCCTCGGCGACGCGGCGCTCGCGGTGAAGCACCGCTTCCGCCAGGCTGCGGGGTGGCGGCCGGGGATCTCGCTCACGCTGGGCTCCACGCTCCCGACCGGGGCGGACGCCGTGGGCGCGGGGGCGGCGCAGCCGGAAGCGATCCTGGCCGCGGAGTGGCGTCTGCCGCGCCGGCTAGCGCTGGTGGGGCTCGCCGCGCACCGCGAGGCGGTGCTCTCCGGCGACCGCTTCGGGCAGAACACCATCGGCGCGGCCGCCCGCGCGGAGCTGACGCAGGCCCTCGGCGCGCAGGTCGAGTACTCTCGCGTCTCGTCCACGCGGGCCGGCGCCGCGGACGTGGGACAGCTCCGCGCCACCGCCGCCGTGCGCGTGACGCGGGACCTGCAGCTCGACGGCTGGGCGGGGCGCGTCACGCAAGCGGGGGCGCCGGCCGAGACGCAGCTCGGCTTCGGGCTCACCCGCCGCTGGTGAGATCCGTAACCGAAAGCCTCACACGGAGGAAACGGAGTTGACGGAGAACTACAGGGGTTCCTCCGTTTCCTCCGTCAACTCCGTGTGAGGCCTTGGGGCGGGTCCGCGCGGGACCCCGGCGCTTCCGCGACGGGCACTCCCACGGAGAGCGCGGAGCCGGCTTCCACGTCGCCCTTGTCCGGTGTGGCGCCGTCGCCCTCGCCGCGGTCGTCGGCCGCGCCGGGAGACGGACGGCGGTCGGGCCCGGCGGCGGCCTTCGGCAGGCGCAGCGTGAAGCACGAGCCCCGGCCGGCGGTGCTCTCGGCCGTCAGGTCGCCCCCCATGGCCCGCGCCAGCTCGCGGCTGATCGCCAGCCCCAGCCCCACGCCCTGGTGCTCCTGGGCCGTCTTCTCGCGGTCCACCTGCACGAACGGCTCGAAGATCCCCGGGAGCTTCTCGGGCGGGATGCCGCGCCCCGTGTCGCGCACCCGGACGAGCACGCCGTCGCCGTCCTCCTCGCACGAGAGCGTCACCCTGCCGCCGGGCTCGGTGAACTTGATGGCGTTGGTCACCAGGTTCAGCACCACCTGCTGCATCTTCTCCGGGTCCGCCTGCACCACGAGCGGCCGGGGGGAGGGGAGGCAGTCGTACTGCAGCCCGCGCGAGGCCAGCTGCGGGAGGAAGCTCGACTCCATCTCGCGCAGGACCGGCTCCAGCGGCACCGGCTCGGGGTGCACCTCCACCCGCCCGGCCTCGATGCGGGCGAAGCTCAGGATGTCGTTGATCATGGCCAGCAGCCGGCGGCCGCTGTGGCGGATGCGCTGCAGGTCCGCCACCTGCGCCTCGCTCACGGGCCCGCGCACCCCCATCTCCAGCAGGTCCACGTAGCCGGCGATGGCGTTCAGCGGCGTGCGCAGGTCGTGCGACATGGCGGCCAGGAAGCGGGCCTTGGCCACGTTGGCCGCCTCGGCCGCCTCGGTGCGCTCCTCCAGCTCGCTGGTGACCAGGTGGAGCTGCTCGTTCTGCGCCTCCAGCTCGCCCGACTGCTCCTGCAGCTGCTCGTTCTGCAGCTCCAGCTCCACCTGCTGCTCCTCCAGCTGCGCGTATGCGCCCTCCAGCGCGGCCGCGAAGCGCGCCTGCGAGGCCCCGTAGCGCTCCAGCACCCCGTTCAGCAGCAGCGACACCAGCGTGGCCAGCGCCGTCCCCAGGGCCAGGGTGGCCAGCAGCCCGTTCTCGTAGCGCGCCGCCCGCAGGTCCAGGCGCTCCAGCTCGTCGCGCTCGTGATTCCCGATGGCCTGGGCCATGGCGCGCGCCTGGTCCATGCGCTCCCTGCCGCGGCCGGTGCCCACGATGCGCAGCGCGGCGGGAACGCCGTCGGCGCGGGCCACCGCCAGCGTCTCCTCCAGCTCGTCGAACTTGCCGCCCAGGAGGAACGCCAGGCTGTCCACCCGCGCCCGCTGCGCCGGAACGTCGTCTTCGGTCAGCTCGCGCAGCGTCGTGAGCGACGCCTGCACGCTGTCGCGCGCGCGGCTGTACGGCTCGAGGTACTCGGCGCGGCGGGTGAGCAGGTAGCCGCGCTGCCCCGTCTCGGCGTCGACGGTCAGGCCGATCGCCTTGTGCAGCTCCTCGATCACGCCGCGGCTGTTGTTCACCGCCGCGCGGGTGTCGCGCTCGCGCGCCGCGCCGTGGTACGCCAGCGCGCCGAAGACGAGCACGATGAGCGTGCCGCCGAAGGTGGCGGCCACGCGCTGTCCGGGCGAGAGGCGCAGGGGAGCGGGGGTGGAATGCATGGCTTCGTCCTCCGCCGGGGGGAGGCGGGCGGGGAGAGGCCGCCGCGGCGCGCGGCCCTCACCGCCCTTCCTGGTACTCCATCACTCGCGTCTGGGCGATCGAGCGCGGCACGGTCACGGCGAGGGTGTTGCCGGGGCGGACGAGCCCCACGTCGATGGTCTCGTCGCGCTGGTCGCCGCTCTCCACGAAGACCACGGCGCCCGCGTTGCCGAGCATGACCCGGCGGCACTCGGTGAGCCCCGGCGTGACGGCGCGGAACGTCACCGCGGAGGCGTCGCGCTGGCGGAACTGCACCGAGATCAGCGCGTACCCCTCATTCGTCACGCAGACCCGCGCCTGGCGCCGCGGCGCGTCCGCCGGGGCGGGGCTCCCGGCGCAGGCGGCCAGCCCGAGGGCCGCGGCGGCGGTGAACAGCTTCTTCATGGCCCCTCCCGGGCGCCTGGTGAGCAGAAGCTGTGTCGTGATGATGCGTGCCGGCACGCAGGCGCTCGACCGCGTGCCGGTCCGCGCGCCGCGGGCGATTCCCCGTCTCGCGGTTCCCGCACGCGCGGCGGATTCACCAGCAAAAGCAAGGTAGGGGCGGGAGGTGGCCGGGACAACGTTGCCGTCCTGTGCCTGACGGGCACCGGCCCGACCGCATACCGCCCGCCGGAGAGGTGACGGTCGACGGTTCCGAAAGGGGCACTTCCCTTTGCCGCCGGTAAACACTTGACGTCTTCCGGAAGGCTCGTTAGTGTAGAACCGGAAGGTGTTCTGCAGCACCCACTTCCAGCGGGTTCCCGGCCGGCAGAGCGCGACGGCCGCCCGCCCCCTGCCTGCGGCCGCGGGCAGGACGCACACCCGGGGTATACCGTTCATTCCCTCGCGTGCGATCCGGCGCGTTCCCACCCCTCTCCGGCGCGGACCCGGCGGGCTCCTCCGCCCCGCTCCCGGAAGAGCGCAACCCCATCGTTTCGGGAGGAAGCAATGCCCACACGCAGTAGCCACCGGCGCACGGCGCTGGCGGCGGGTGCGGCGGCCCTGCTCGCCGCCGCCTGCACGGACCGGAACCCGGTGGTCGACACCCCGCTCGCGCCCACCGGCCCCCACACCATGATGGCTTACCAGGAGCCCGCGATGGACCCCGCGGACACCTACGTGAGCATGAGCAGCGAAGTGGAGAGCTCCACCACCATCACCCTGGCCGAGCCGGTGTACGACGCGTCCACCGGCCAGTCCACCACCACGCTCACCCTCACCGGCCCCGCCGAGTCGCGCAGCATCGAGGCGGGGTACGACACCTACGACCAGGTGCTGGTGAACACCTACCGCCAGCCCGACGGCCTGGACCCCGAGGCCGCGGTGGCCAACCAGGTGCGCGCCATCAAGACGGTGGCCGCGGACTACAACCAGTACGACGCCAACGGGAGCTACATCCCCGCCGACAAGCCCGACGGCTCGGTGACCACCTCGCCGCTCGCCGTGCTGGGGTCGCTGCAGGGCGTCTCCATCACGCAGGGGGTCATCATCGAGGACGCCAGCAGCGACCCGGGCACCCCGCGGCCCCAGGGGCTCGGCGGCCTGGGCGGCGACGTGGACTACCCCGACCCCAGCACCCTGCGCATCACCTCCACGCTCTTCGGCGGCGGGGTGGTGATCCAGGGCGCCGGCGCGGCGCAGCCCGACCGGGGGACGCTCACGCGCGTCTACAAGCGCCGCGGCCAGCACTGGGTGCTGCAGGAGGTGGTCACCGAGGCCACGGCCTCCACGGGCGAGGCCACCTTCGCCACCCGCCAGACCATGCGGATCAGCAACGTCAAGTTCCGCATCAACAAGCAGAAGGAGGCCCGGCGGCTGCAGGCCACGCGCGAGCGCCCCGACCCGCAGTTCGGGCGGGAGGCCGCGCCGTCGACCGTGCCGGACCGCCTGCAGATGTGCGCCTACTCGTACAACACGTACGCCCTCTGCCGCGACCCGGGCGACACCGAGCCGATCGACCCGGGGACGGGGGGAGGGACCACCACGCCTCCGCCGGGCGCCAACATCGTCTTCCAGCACGGCTTCCTGAGCAACGCCGGCGCCTGGAGCCGCATGGACCCGTGGATCAGCGAGCGGTTCTACCTGAACACCAAGCTCGTTCCCAGCCTCAACGGCAACGACCGGGCGTTCAACCAGGCCACCGACCTCATCGGCCGCATCGACGCCACCGGGCAGAAGAACTTCATCCTGGTGGGGAGCAGCATGGGCGGGCTGGTGGCGCGCAGCGTCGCCCAGCGGCGCGGCGACCTGGCGCGCGGGGTGATCACCCTCAGCACGCCGCACCAGGGCGCGCTGCTGGCCCGCAACGGGCGCCAGGCGCTCTCCGGCTACCTGAACGGCCAGCTCAACCGCCTGTACTTCGGCTGCCAGTCGCCGTACCAGGACGTGGGGTGCTACATCGCGTACATCATCGGCAACTACGCGGTCGACCAGGCGCTGCAGTGGGCCATCGACGCCGCGCTGCCGGGGCAGATCGACCTGCAGCCGAACAACTCGTTCGTGCAGCAGCTCAACTCCACCCCCGAGGCCTTCACGCGGGTGGGGATCGAGAGCTACGCCAACAAGCGCTTCGTGCTGGCGCGCCTGGCGGGCGACCGCATCTGCAACCCCGAGTCGGCGTGCGGCGGCCGGGCGTTCGCCTCGTACGCCCAGTGGGGGTACAGCGGGTTCGTGAGCTGCTCGGTGATCGCCAGCCTGCTGGGGTACTGGAACACGGCGTACTGGTGCGCCTACATCTACCGCCGCATGGACGACGTGGACCGCGGCTGGGACCAGATCACGGCGCCGGGGATGACGTCGGACGGGATCGTGCAGGGCCCGTCGCAGGTGTACCCGAACGCCAACCAGCAGTACCCGATCAACGGCGGCGACTCGCACCTGGGCGGCACGCGCAGCGACAAGATGCGCGACCGGCTGGTCAGCGCGCTGTCGAACAACTTCGCCGTTCCCCGAAAGTTCTGAGGCTCGAGGGATGACGCAGAGGTCCCACCGGCCGGGGCGGCTCGCCGCCCCGGCCCTGGCGCTGGCGGCGGCGCTGCTGCTCACGGCCGCCGGCTGCTCGGAGGTGACCGGCGGGGAGGGCCGCGGCGAGGCGCGCGTGCTCTGGCGCGTGCCGCTGGAGGAGCCCGCCTTCGGCTTCGGGGTGCCGGCCACCGACGGCGAGCGCCTGTACGCGCCGTACCGCGGCGTGTCGGCGTTCAGCGCGCGCGACGGGCGCCTGCTCTGGCGCAGGCCCCTGGCGCAGTACGCCCCGCGCAACCTGGTGCTCCAGGGCGGCCGGGTGTATGCGGCCGAGTCGGTGGTCTTCGCCTTCGACGCGGCCACGGGGCGCGAGCTGTGGCGCTTCTCCCCCGACTCGTCGGCCGACTACGCGCAGTCGGCCGCGGACGAGCGCGCGCTGTACGTGGGCACGCGCGACCACCGGGTCACGGCGCTCGGCGCCGCCGACGGCCTCCCGCTCTGGAGCACGGACGTCGGCCCGGGGTGGGAGCACGCCGGGCTGGTGGCCGGGGTGGCCGTCTCGGGCGACACGGTGTACGCGGCGGCCGAGCGGCACCACTCGGCCAACGGCTTCTTCTCGTCGGGCTGGCTGGTGGCGCTGGACCGCGCCACCGGGCGCGTGCTGTGGACGTACCGCAGCGGCGACGGCACGGACGGGCGCACCTTCAGCTCGGCGCCCACGGTGGCGGGGCGGCTCCTGCTGGCCAGCGACCGCAAGGCGAACGCGGTGGTGGCGGTGGACCGCTTCACCGGGCGCGAGGCGTGGCGGGCCACGGGGCTCCCCGGCTTCGTCGGCTTCACCATGGCGCCCGAGGTGGTGGACGGGGTGGTGTACGCCTCGTCGGGCGACCGCCGGGTGTACGCCTTCCGCCTGGACGACGGGAGCGCGCTCTGGAGGACGGAGACGCCGGCGGCCAACGACTACTTCGCCGTGTGCGGCGGGCGGGTGCTGGCCAACTACCAGGGGGTGGCGGTGATCGACCGCCGCACGGGCCACCGCCTGCAGCAGCTGCTGGACGCCGACGAGGACTTCGTGTCGTCGCCGTTCGCGGTGGCGGGGAGCCGCGCCTGGGTGCTGGGGAACCGGGCGATGTACGCGCTGGCGTGCGGCGGCTGAGCGCGCGCCCTTTCCCGCCATCCCCAGCCGTGGGCACGGCCGAACCACGGGAGCCCCGCCGCGAGCACTCGCGGCGGGGCTTCTGCCGTTGTATGAGGGGTCCTCTCTATGCGCAGGGTTATGCGTATCTATGTACTTTTCGATGCTGAACGCGCAGATTGTGTGCGCGAAGATCCATAAAACCGCAATCCTGGTGCATTCTGCTGATCC
This sequence comes from Longimicrobium sp., assembly GCA_036389795.1. NCBI lineage: Bacteria > Pseudomonadati > Gemmatimonadota > Longimicrobiia > Longimicrobiales > Longimicrobiaceae > Longimicrobium > Longimicrobium sp. The sequence goes on along the minus strand of DASVWD010000149.1, from coordinate 7,056 downwards.
GCAGGAGGGAAGCCGTGCTGATTCGCTTCCGAGTCGAAAACCACCGGTCGATCCGCGACGAGCAGGAGTTTTCGCTCGTAGCGTCACCGCTATCCGGGCACGCGGAGTCGCTCGTCCGCGTCGACCGCTACGACCTGGACCTGCTGCGCGTGGCGGCGGTCTACGGTGCGAACGCGTCGGGGAAGTCGACGCTGTTCGATGCTCTGTCGTTCATGCGCTCTGCGGTTACAAGATCGCAACGTTCTTGGAGGCCGGATGGCGGGATTGCGCGGGTCCCATTCGCTCTCGATTCCAAGATGAGTTACGAGCCGTCGCTTTTTGCGATAGATCTCGTACTCGATGGTGTTCGATACGAATACGGTTTTATAGTCAACTCTTCGCGCGTTCTTGAGGAATGGCTTCACGCCTATCCCAAGGGACGGAAGCAGGAGTGGTTCATCCGTGATGCTGCTCGGAAAGAGGAGTTTTCCTTCAGCCGATTGCTTGCCGGTGAGAACCGCTCGATCAGCACTCTTACACGACCGAACAGTCTCTTCCTGTCAGCAGCGGTGCAGAACAACCACGAAGCTTTGGCTCCGATCTACAACTGGTTCTCTCGAAGCCTGTCGATCGTCGATAATCGTACGCGAAGCCTCATCGAAGCCCGCGTTGCGGAGCGATGCATGGACGATTCGTATCGAGCTGCTGTTCTATCTATGCTCAAATCGGCGGACCTAGGGATTACCAATCTTGAGGTTGAGGAAGAGGTCGACCTGGCTGATGTAGTTGAGGTCGTCCTAGATATGTTTCGTGGTCATGGAGACGATAGTTTGTCAGTTGATGAAGTGCCCAATGCCATTCGCCGGTCTCCACGCGTTCAACTGAAGCACGAGTCAGGCACATCCGACGGATTCGCTCTACCGTTCGATCACGAATCTCAGGGCACGCGGACACTGTTCTCTCTGGCTGGGCTAATGGTGGACGTTCTCGCTACGGGCGGGACTTTGGTAGTGGATGAGTTGGACCGCAGCCTGCATCCACACCTGGCGATAGAGATCGTGAACATCTTCAACGACCCCACTACGAACCGCAACAACGCACAACTGGTCTTCAACACCCACGACACGAACCTGCTCGACACCAGCATCCTGCGCAGGGACCAGATCTGGTTCACGGAGAAGGGCGACGATGGCGCCACCCGGCTGTTTCCACTCACAGACTTCCGGGCGCGAAAGTACGAGAACCTGGAGAGGGGCTACCTCCAGGGGCGCTACGGAGCGGTTCCGTCGGTGCGCTCGCCGGACCTCCGCAAGATTGTGGGTGGTTGATGGCCCGACGCGGCCCACGCCGGGAGGAAACCCGTGATCTCAGGCGCCACCCCGCTTCTCGCGATCCCCTCCCGCTGATCCTGGTGGTCTGCGAAGGAACGGTGACGGAGCCGGAGTACATCAACGAGTTCCGGCTCGCTCACGGGACCACCACGGTCCGCGTCCACGTGGTCGCTCCGGGTGGCGACCCGATGGCGCTGGTACAGCACGCGATCGACATCAGCGAGGCTGCGGCTCGCGAGGCACGGCGTGCACGCGACGAGAACCTCGCTTACGACGAAGTCTGGTGTGTCATCGACGTCGACGTGCACGCTCGCCTGGTGGAAGCGCGGACTCTGGCGGGGAGGAACCGGGTCAATCTCGCGGTGTCGAATCCCTGCTTCGAGCTGTGGCTGCTCCTGCACTTCGCCGAGCACACGGCACACCTGAACGCGGGTGACGCTCGCCGGCGCCTGCGGAAGCACCTGCCTAACTACGACAAGCACGTGCGGTTCGAAGACGTGGCGGCGGGGTACGCGGACGCGGTCAAGAGGGCGGAGGCTCTCGACCGCCGCCATGCAGGAGCGGACTCGGAGGGCGCGAACCCCTCGACCGGCGTGTACCGGCTCACGGAGCGCATCCGGCAATTCGGGAAATCCGAGCGCCTGTAGCGTTCCGGCTCGCGGAAAGCCACAGGTTCACGTTCCACGATGACGAAGCCCCGCCGCGAGCTCTCGCGGCGGGGCTTCTCGTCTGCGGTCCTGACGGTCTTCAGAACACGCCCTCGCGCACCTGGTCCTTGCGCAGGCCCTGGCGCAACTCGACCACGTTGGCCGGGGCGACCGGCTCGTTCTCGGGGAGGGGGACGTCGCCCTTCTCCCTGCCCAGCCCCAGGATGCTCTTCAGCCCCCTGAGCACCGGCGAGCCGTCCACCGCCGTCTGCCGCTCGGCGTAGTACTCGAACCAGGGGAGCCCGGCGCGCGTGTACTCGGCCGCCGTGGGAGGCACCGTCGGCGGGCTCTCGCCCGTGACCTGGCGCCAGACCAGCGAGTTGGCGATGTGCACGAAGCAGCGGCTGGTGCGGCCCTGGTCCCAGTCCGCGAGCTGCCGCCGGTCCGTGTAGATCTCCTGCCGCATCCGCCCCCCGGGCGCCAGCCCCATCTCCATCGCCGCCGGGGCGGCGGGCATCGCGGCGGCCGAGAACCTCGCCGCCGGGGGCCTGCGGCTGCGCTCCTCGAGCAGCCGCTCGTACGCCTCGCGCGTCATCGGGTAGGCCGAGACCTGCAGGCCGCCGTGCTCGGCCTTCCCCGTGACCTGCTCCTCGGCGCTGTAGCCGGAGCCGAGCGGCATGGCCACGAACTGGCGGACGTACCCCTTCTCCACGCAGTAGCCGTCGAGCCACGGCTGCTCGGGGACGGGCAAGTAGTCCTGCGGCCCGCGGTTGAGCCCGTCGCGCCACTCCTCGCCGGTGACCGCGTTGATCTTGCCCGTGGCCACCTTCACCGCGAACGGGTAGCCGTGCGGCGAGCGGAAGTTCAGCCACATCGCCTCGGCCTGGTACATCGGCAGCATCACCCCGCCGTGCCGCAGCCACGCCTCGGGGACGCGCCCGGCGAAGTCGTCCACGTGCCGCAGCGGGAAGCGGCCGAGCCCCGGCGGCAGCGGATAGCTCTGGGCGTCGTCGGGGATGCGGAGCGTGCGCTGGAACTCGACGCGGAGCACCGCGTGCTCGTGCACGTCGGGGAAGCGGAACACCAGCGCGTCCTGCTGCAGCTCGATCATCACGGCCTCCCGAATGTGGGTTGCGGCTTCACCGTCACCAGCTCCCGTCGCGGACCTCGCGCACCAGCCGGAGCACGGCGTGGTCGGGGAGGTCGCGCAGCTCCCGGATGAGCTGCCCGAAGAGGAGCGGGCGCCTCCGGATGGCCTCCAGCAGGTCGCTGGAGACCTTGCCCGCCAGCGCCAGGAGCAGGTCGGGCTCCACGTCCAGCTCGCGCGCCAGCCGCACCAGCGTCTCCTCCGACGGCGGCGACACCTCGTCGCGCTCGACCTTGCTGAGGTACGAGGGCTGCACCCCGACGCGCGCGGCCACCTGGCGCACCGAGTACCGCCGATCGCCCTGCCGCAGCACCTCGCGCCGCTCACGCAGGAATTCTCCCAGGCCTGCCATCCGCATGCTCCCATCGACTGGCTGGTGTGTAGTGTATACTAACCAGTACACACATGCAAGGGGTTTGATGCCGATTCGCGGGATCGGGAAGATGTCATTCCGAGGGAGCGCCCGACGTAAGTTTCTTCGGCACGACAGGTTGGGCGCGACCGAGGAATCTACTCCGCGTGTCTGGTGGTCCGAGAAGGGCGCTGGACCCGACCGCTCGCGGGGGTCGAGCAGGTGCGATGACACGGACGATCTTCAAGCGGTGTGATCGGTGGATCTGCTTGTCCCCGTCCCGGGCAGCGCTTACGATTTTCCCGCGACCTCCGTCTCCCTGCTCCTTCCTTCCCGGACGAAGATGAAGCGCCGCGTCCTCCTCCGGCTCCCGTTCGCCGTGGCCGTGCTCGCCGCGCCCGCGCTGCACGCGCAGGACGCGCCCCGCCTGGCGGAGGGGACGCGGGTGCGCGTCACGGCCCCGGCGCTGGCGATCGACCGGCAGGCCGGGCGCGTCGCCAGCCTCTCGGTGGACACGCTGTTCCTGGCGCGCGGCCCGGAGCGGACGCTCACGGCGGTCCCCCGCGGCGCGATCACGCGGCTGGAGGTGTCGCGGGGGCGGGGGGAGCGCGGGAAGAGCGCCCTGCGGATGGCCGGGATCGGGTTCCTGGCAGGGGCGGCGGCCGGCGCCCTCTTCGGCCTGTCGTGCACCGACCCCGAGTGCAACGAGGGCCTGCCGGCGATCGGCGCCGCCGTGGGCGCCGGCTTCGGCGCCATCGCGGGCGGGGTGATCGGCGCCGCGCGGGGGCGCGAGGCGTGGGAGCCGGTCCCGCTCGGGGCCGCCGCGGCGGCGCCTCCTGGCGGCCGCGGACGCGGGCTCGCGCTCGGGCTCACCCTCCGGCCCTGAACGAGGCGGCGTGGCACGGCCGGCACGCCGGAGCGAGGAGAAAACATCTGGCGCATCTCCGGCGCGCGGCGTAGCTTTCACCCGCGGGCCATTTCCTGCGCCCCGGCTCCCGCCGCCCCGCTCCACCTCTCCCGTACTCCGATGGCGATCCCAGGCATCTCCCGCATCTGCGCGGCCGTGTCATGCACGGCCTGTCTCGCCGCGGCCCCGGCGGCCGCGCAGAACCACATCACCTTCGCGAACATCCCGTACGGCACGCCGGCCGACAGCGTGCGCACGCTGCTGGAGGCGCGCGGCTTCCGCCACGTGCGCACCTACGAGACGGGCGAGCTGCGCTTCCGCTCGGCCGGCGACGTGGTGGCGGTGGCGATGATCGGCTCGGGGCGGCTGGTGGGGACGGCGGTGTGGGAGCCGGCCGCCGACCCCGAGGCGCGGCTGCGCGCCGTGGTCGACTCGCTCCGGCAGGCGCTCGGTCCGCCGGTGGACAGCATGGACGGCTTCCGCGCGTGGGCGCGGGGCCGCTCGGCGGTGCTGGTGGGGATCCGGCCGGAGCAGCCCGGCGGCGAGCCGCGGCTGGCGCGTGTGTACCACGGGCCGGGGATCTACGACGAAGCCGCCCGGCGCGGCGCCGCCTCCGGCGAGTCGAATCTGCCTGCGCCGGGACCGGAGTGGACCGTGCTCGGCTTCAACCCCCGGGGCGCGCGCCTGGCCATCGACACCACTTCGATCTCGCGGAGCGGCGCCGGCGTCTACCGCGCCCGCGTGCGCATCGACGAGCCGGAGCCGGTGCCGGACCCCTCGGGGCGCTACGACGCGCTCGTCTACGGCGCCGACTACGACTGCGCGAAGGAACGGACGCAGCTCCGCAGCCGGACGGCGATCCTGCGTGGACGCACGGTGCGCACCGACAAGGGCGCGACGGTGTGGGTCACCCCGCGCCCCGGCAGCCACGAGGCGCTGGCGCTCGACCTGGTGTGCGAGTACGCGGCGCGCCGGCCCGCGCCGCCGGCGGGAGGCGGGTGAACCGCCTCGCTTCCGGGTAACGACAAAAGGCCCCGCCGCGAATCTCCCGCGGCGGGGCCGTGTCTTTGCATTCCTGGCAACACCGCAACGCCAACCAAAATGTCATCCTGAGACTGAGGGAGCGTCCTCACGAGACTCGCCTCCGCTCCAGCGGTCGCCGCCAGACACTGGTGCCGGAGCAGGTTCGGCGCAGCGGCTCTCCCAGGATGACATCCTCGTCGCACGATCGACCTCGGAATCCGGGATCAGCGAGCGTCGGAGGCCGCCGGCTCGGCCGCGCGGGCGAAGGGGCGGCCGTCCACCGTGGCGGCGGCGACGGTGCCGCGCGCGTCGAGCGAGAAGGTGACCGTGCTCTCGCCCAGCCCCGCGTCGCTCCAGCGGATCGCGAAGGTGTCGTAGGCGCGGTGCTCCAGCGTGCCGGCGAGCCGCGGCCCCAGCGCGGCCACGAGCCTGCCGCCCTCGAGCCGCACCCGCAGGTCGCCGTAGAGCGAGTCGGCGTAGGTGCCGGCGTAGCGGGCCAGCGGCAGGGTGGGGCGGGTGCCCGTCACCCGCACCGACTCGCGCTGCCGGCCGGCCGCGGCGTAGAGGCGGCGCAGCTCCGCGCTCCAGTCACGCTCCGGCGCGCCCAGGTACAGGTCGAAGACGCGGTACATCAGCGCGTGGCGCACCTCGGCGTGGTCCAGGTTGGCCAGGACCACCACGCCCACGCCCTCCTCGGGGAGCATCCCCACGATGGCGCTCATCCCGTCGATGCTCCCGGTGTGCATCGCCACCAGGCGCCCCCGGTAGTCCTGGAGGAACCACCCCAGCCCGTACGCCGCCAGGTGCGTCCCGGCCGCGCGCGCCGCCGGGTAGAAGCGCTCCAGCGGCACCACGAACTGCGGGGTGGTCCAGGCGGCGTGCTGCCGCGCCGAGACCAGCCGCCGTCCGTTCAGCCGCGCGCTGTCGAGCTGGAAGCGGAGCCAGCGCGCCATGTCGTGCGCGGACGACATCATCGACCCCGCCGGGCCCACGTTGTCGATGTCGCGGTACGGGATGGCGGCCACGGTGTCGCCGCGCAGGTCGTGCGGCGTGGCCAGGTTGGGCCGAGCGCGCGCGGCGGCCAGCGTGGGGAACGTCTCCGCCATCGCCAGCGGCGCGTAGATCCGGCGCGCCACGAACGCGTCCCAGGTGCTCCCCGACGCGGCGCCCACCACCTCGCCGGCGACGACGAACATGTTGTTGTTGTACGCGTACTCCGAGCGCAGGCCGGCCGCGCGCGGCAGCCAGCGCATCCGCCGCACGATCTCGGCGCGCGGGTAGCCCAGCAGCCAGAGCTGGTCGTCGGCCGCCACGCCGGTGCGGTGGGTGACCAGGTCGCGCACGGTGATCTCGCGGGTGACGTACGGGTCGGCCAGCGAGAACGCCGGCAGGTGCCTGGTCACCGGGTCGTCCCACGCCACCCGCCCCGAGTCCGCCAGCATCGACAGCGCCGCCACGGTGAACGCCTTCGTGGTGGACCCCACGGCGAAGAGCGTGTGCTCGTCCACCGGCTCGTCGCGCCCCTTCGTGCGCGTGCCGTAGCCCTTCTCGAAGACCACCGAGTCGCCCTTCACCACCGCGATCGCCAGCCCCGGCACCCGCCACTCGCGCACCGCCCGCGCGACGTACGCGTCCAGCGCGCCGAGGTCCGGCCGCTGGGCGGCGGCCGG
>DASVWD010000148.1 GCA_036389795.1 Longimicrobium sp. | reverse complement strand
GAACGTACAGAAAACCGGCCGGAGGAACCATGGCGAACGGAGAGCGGCAGGGCGGGCACGAGCACACGCACGACGAGGACGAGATCCTCGGGATGGCGATCGGCTTCCGGATCTTCGAGGACGGAGGCGAGCTGTACTTGGCCGAGGCCGAGATCAGCCCCTACGAGGACGAGCCCACCGCGCTGGGCGTGACGCTCGTCTTCCACCCGCTGACCGGGCTCGACCCCACCCAGGCCGAGGACGAGGAAGCCGAGCCGTGGGCCTTCGACTTCGACGACGAGCTGACGCGCGACTCGAAGTCCTCCATCGTCGACCAGACGCAGAACATCTTCCGGCAGCTCGCCCAGCTCTCCGAGGCCTCCCTGCGCGAGTACCTCCGCGCCGCCCGGGGGGACGACGAGGGCGGCAACTCGTAGACGAGCCGGCGGGCCCGAACGAGCGACGGCCGCGCACGGTGCGCGGCCGTCGCCGTTTCATCACTTCTTACCGTACAGAATCCGCCGGCGCCGCGCCGCGGGCGGCCCGCGGGCAGGGGACGACGCGGACGAGCGCGGTGTCGACGCGGACGGTGGCGCGCACGTCCAGGCGCCGGACCGTGTAGGTGGGGGCGCCCGCGGGCGACGGCTCGACGCGGCCCAGGAGGACGCGCTCGCGGCGGAGGACGACGCAGTCTCCGTCCGCCAGCATCAGCGCGCGCTCGGACGGCGTCCGCGCGCCGCTCCCCGTGCCGCGCGCGGCGGAGAGCACGGCGGAGTGGGCGCGCAGCAGGACGACGACGGCCAGGACGGCGGCGGCGAGGGGGAGGAGCAGGAGGAGCGCCAGGCGGGCCCCGGGCGAGCGGCGGCGCACGGCGGGTCAGCCGCGGAAGAAGACCTTGTGCACCCGGGCGTACGTCGAGGCGAGCGCCACGGAGCGCGGCGAGGTGCCCCGCGCCGCCACGCGGCCCGCGCCGAGCGCCGCCAGGAAGCTCTCGCGCGTGGGCTCGAAGGGCGGCACCTCCACGTACGCCGCGCCGATCTCGGCCAGCGTGTGCGCGTCGCTCCCGGCACCCAGCGGAACGCCGTGCTCGCGCGCCCAGCGCTCGCCCAGCTCGTTCAGCTCGGGGCGGAAGGTGCGCGCGTTGTGGGCCTCCACCACGTCCACCAGGCCGGCGATCTCGTCCAGCAGCGGCCCCGCCCCGCTGCGGCGCGTGTCGTACGGGTGGGGGACGTAGACCACGCCGCCCTGCGCGCGGATGCGCTCGCACGTCTCGCGGATCGGCGTGCGCGCGGGGATCAGCTCGGTGAGGAAGATGCCGATGACGTCGGGGCCCTCGCGCGTCTTCACCTCCTCGCCCACCAGGATGCGCTCCGGGGCCCGCTCGCGCATCCGCAGCGCCCCCTCGACGCGGTCGTGGTCGCAGATGACGGCGCGGTCGATCCCGGCCGCATCCATGGCGGGGAGGATCCCTTCGTAGGGGTTCAGCGAGTCCTTCGAGGCGCGGGTGTGGACGTGCATGTCCACCCGCAGCAGGCAGGGGCCCTCCTCAGCCACGGCCTTCGTCGGCGCGGCGGAGCAGCTCCTCCCACACCTCGCGGGCGCGGCGCTCCAGGTCGCCCAGCGAGCCGGTGTTCTCGACGATCACGTCGGCGCGAGCGCGCTTGAGCTCCGAGGGCATCTGCGCGGCGATCATCCGCCGGGCCTCGTCGGCGTCCAGCCCGCGGTCGCCCACCAGGCGCATCAGGCGCGTGGCCACGGGCGCGTCCACCAGCACGATCAGGTCGAACTCGTCGGCCATCCCCACCTCGAAGAGGAGCGGGATGTCGGCCACGATCACCTTCTCGCCGCGCTCCTCGGCCTCGCGGTACTCGTCGGCGCGCAGGTCGCGCACGGCGGGGTGCACGATGGACTCCAGCCGCTCGCGCGCCGCCGGGTCGGCGAAGACGATGTGGCGCAGCGCCGCGCGGTCCAGCTCGCCGCCGGGCTCCATCACCCACTCGCCCCACTGCTCGGCGATGGCCGCGTGGGCGCGCGTGCCGGGCTCCACGGCGCGCCGGGCCAGCTCGTCGGCGTCGATCACCGTGGCGCCCAGCGAGCGCCAGACGTCGGCCACGCTCGACTTCCCCGCCGCGATATTTCCCGTCAGCCCCACCTTCAGCATGTAAACCTCAAGTGCGAAGTGCGAAGTGCGAGGTGCGAAGTGCGTTGGTTTTTTAGTGCTTTAGTCCTTGTGCTGAGTGCTGAGTGCCGACCTTGCCCGTTCTGAGGACTAAGGACTAACACACCAAGGACTTAGCACTTCGCACTCAGGACTTCGCACTTCGCACTTGCCGTTCACCGCCGCCGCGTCGGGGGCCGGGCGTACGGCTCGGGGTCGGCCAGGATGTCGTCGGCGGTGCCCTGCCGGCGGTCGCGGCCCGCCGAGCCCACGCGGTAGTCGCGCCGGGTGGCCACCAGGTAGTACGGCGTCCCCCAGGGGTCGAGCGAGGCGTGCTGCCGCATGTCCTCGCTCTCCACGAAGCGGGCGAAGTCGCGCGGCGGCGGCACCTGGCGGCCCGCCGCCTCGGCGCGCTTGACCAGCCGGGTGATCTCCCTCACCCGCGTCTTCGCGGTCGACTCGTACACCGGATCGATCGCCGGCTGCAGGTACGGCTTCAGCCGCTCGCGCACGGGGCGCACCAGCACCACCACCGCGATCACCAGCACGACGAACCAGAAGATCCTGGACATTTCGTGTAGCTCCGTTTCGGGGCCCGCCTAGGCGCGCCGGAAGCGCTCCGCGCCGCCGGCGGCCTCGCGGACGAGGCGCCCCGCGGCGGCCAGCCGCTCCAGGTGCGCCAGCGTCTCGCGCAGCGCCAGCATCCGCGTGGCCACGGGCATCTCGCGCCCCGGGTAGCGCCGCTCCACCACCTCCCACGTGGTCGCCGGCCCGGCGTCGACGAGGGCCGCGATCGCGGCCGTCTCGCCCTCCGCGGCGGCGCGCAGCTCGCGGATGCGGCCCAGCGGGTCGGCCGGGGGCTCGCCGTGGCCGGGGAGGACCATCGCGGGGCCGAGCGCCTCCAGCCGCTCCAGCGCCGCCAGGTAGTCGCCCACCGGGTCCGCCCGCTGGCGGTTCACCCCCAGCGTGGGCGTGATCCCCGGCAGCACCGCGTCGCCCGCCACCAGCACCGCGCCGTCCGGGCGGAAGAGCGAGACGTGCCCCGCCGTGTGCCCCGGCGTCCACGCCCAGCGCCACCCCGGCGCGCCCGGCACCGCGCCCTCCTCGCCGTCCAGCACGCCGTCGACCGCGACGGGAGGGGCCATCGCCTGCGCCTGCGTCCGCCCGCCCTCGGCCGCCTGGACGAACTCCTCCGGCGCGCCGCAGCGGCGCAGCAGGCCTGCGCGGTAGTCCGCCTCCTCGTCCGGGTGCGCGGCCGCGTGGGCCATGCGCTCGGCGTCCAGGCGCCCCATCAGCACCCGCGCGCCCGAGGCCGCCTTCGCCCGCGCGGCCAGGCCCACGTGGTCCATGTGCATGTGGGTGACCACGTGCACCGCCACCGCGGTCCACTCCCCCGCCGCCGCGCGGACGCCCGCGTCGAGCGCGGCCCACGCCGCTTCCGTCCCCAGCCCGCCGTCGGCCAGCAGCCAGCCGTCCGGCCCCAGGTCGGCCAGGTAGGCGTGCACCTCGCGCGGGCGGAACGGCATGGGGGTGGTGATGCGCCACACCCCGCGCGCCACGGGCACCGCGGCCCGCCCGGCTCCGCCCTCCCCTTCCGCTGTGTTCGTGGTCAAGGAAATATGGACCCCGCCGATGGATAGGCAAGAAAAAACTGCCGGAGGACCGGTCATCTCCGGCCGGCGCGGCCGTCCCGCGCGCGGAGGAAGTTGCGCCGGAGCGCGGCGAAAGTGAAGATGAACGTCACCTGCAGACGCGCATCGCTCCAACCACCGGACCGGGAGGGAAGACCGTGGACGCCGCATCGCTCGCCTTTCTCGTGGGCTTCAGCAACCGGGCGCTGAGCCTGAACCTGGAGGGCCTCACGCACGACGACGCGCTGGTGCAGCCGGCGGGCGGGGGCAACTGCGTCAACTGGCTCCTGGGGCACCTGCTGGTGCACCGCAACCGCATGCTGGAGGCGCTCGGCGAGCCGCCGTCGTGGACGTCGCCGCGCCAGGGCCGCTACGACCGCGGCTCGGAGCCGATCACCGGCGAGGGCGAGGAGGTGGAGCGGCTGGAGACGCTGCGCGAGGAGCTGGACCGCGCCCACCAGCGGGTGATGGAGGCGATCCAGCGCGCGGGCGACGGGAAGCTGGCCGAGCCCCGGCCCGGCAGCCAGGGGACCGTCGGCCAGTTCATCGGCTTCCTGGCCGTCCACGAGGGGTACCACGCCGGCCAGGTGGCGCTCATGCGGCGCGCCGCGGGGAAGGAGCCGGCGATCCGGTAGGCCGCTCGTCCAGGCGAGGTCGCCGCGAGGCAGGGTTCGCCTGGACTTCCAGGTTCGGGCATGTCCCTCCGCTGCGCTCCGGGCCGGGCTGCGCGCGCGGTAGGGCACGATACCACTGTGCCCAACCGCGCCGGGCCGCCGCCGCCACGATACCCTGTGGCGGCGCCGTCCCGGCCCTCCGGGCGCGCATCCCTCATGCACCCTCGCCTCCACGTCGGAGCGAGCCCGATTCGCGCGGTTTGCCCGCCGCCCCGGTCCCGGGTAGATTCGCGCCTCCCTCACGCGCGATTCTCGAATCCCACCTGATGCCCGACGTCTCCACGACCGAACCCGGCCGGCGCGGCCGGCCGCTGCTCGCGCTGGTCGTCTACCTGCTCGCCGTGTTCCTGGGCGGGGCGCTGCTGGCGCCGTGGCTGTACCGCGCCGTCCACGCGCTCGCGCCGTCGGCTCCCGCGCTCGCGGAGCTGGCGGAGATGCCGTTCGGGCGGTACGTGAACCGCGCGCTCCTGCTCACGGCCCTGGTCGGCCTGCCGCTGTTCGTGCGCGGCGCGGGGGTGCGGCGCTGGTCGGACGTGGGAGTGCGGCGGCCGGTGGGGTGGCGGCGCTTCGGGGTGGGGTTCGCGCTGGGGTTCTTCTCGCTGGCCGCCGTGTGCTCCATCGCGCTGGCGGCGGGGGGGCGGCGGCTCCGGCTGGACCGCACGCCCGCCGAGTTGGCCGCCGAGTTCCTGGGCGCGCTGCTCACCGCGCTGGTGGTGAGCGTGATCGAGGAGCTGCTCTTCCGCGGCGCCATCTTCGGCGGGCTGCGGCGCGCGATGCCGTGGGGGGCCGCGCTCCTGGCCAGCGGCGCGCTCTACGGCATCGTCCACTTCCTCACCCGCCCCGTGTCTCCGGAGGCGGTGGACTGGGCCTCGGGGCTCCGCGCCCTGCCGACGATGCTGGCCGGGGCGGCGGAGCCGAAGACGCTCGTCCCCGCCTTCCTGAGCCTCACCCTGGCCGGCGTCGTCCTCGGCCTGGCCTACCAGAAGACGGGCGACCTGTGGGCCTCCATCGGCATCCACGCCGGGTGGATCTTCTGGCTCAAGTTCTACGGCCTGCTCACCCGGTCCGCCCCCGGCGCCGACGAGTGGCTCTGGGGCACCCGCAGGCTGATCGACGGGTGGCTGGCGTTCGCGGCGCTCGTGGTGGTGCTGGGGATCGTCCTCGCGCGCGTCCGCCTGCAGCCGCACGGCATCTCCACCTCCTGAAGATGGTCCCACCAGGCTCCGCTGATCTTCTGATCGCGGGGCTTCACGACGAATCCCGCGAATCCCGCCATTCAATGGATTCGGGAGCGACGGGGCACAATCCTGCCGTTTCCCCCCTCGCGAGAGCGGGACACGCGCGCCGCACCTCCCGGCCTACGCGCGCCCCCACGAGCGAATCGGCTACATCGTAAAGCGATATCCCACAACCACCTGCGCGCTGTATCGGGCGTCTGCTCCATGCGGCATGACCGTTGCGCCCAGGCGCTGCGCCCGCCCGGAATTGTTCCTCGCGTGTCCCGCATTCTTCATGTGCGTCTTTCCCCCGGAGGCATCATGTCCGACCGACACGTCCCCTGGCCCGTCTGGGCGATCGTCACGCTGGGCGTCGCGTACATCGGGGCAATGGGCGTAGCAAGGAAGGACGCCCAGGGCGGAGAGGCCCCGGCTGCCCCGGCCCGGACGGAACAGCCGCCGAGCCCGCAGCCCGTCGCGGCGGCCTCGCTGCCCTCCGGTGAGGTTCACGTCTTCGCGCGGCTGGACGCCCCCGGCCTCGTGGCGCAGGAAGTCGTCGTCACGCACGAGGGGACCGTCCGGCGCATCCGGGTGGATGAGGGCCAGCCGTGCGCGGACGTCGCGCTGCAGACCACGGGCGGCACGCACGTGGTCGAACTCCAGGTGACGAACACCTTCCTGGACAGCTACGGCTACCAGCAACAGCATGCCGGCGCCGCCAGCCAGAACGTCTCGGTGTCGGGACACACCGACGTGCTGGTGCGGTTCGATCCGCGGACCTTCCCCAACCCGATGCCGGTATGGCTCGTGGGCACCGGCTCCAGGCCGTGCTGACGGTACGGCCCGGGAGCAATACAGGGGGCGCCTCCGGTTCCCACGACCGGAGGCGCCCCTGACTTTTGTCCCCCTCACTCTCGCGCTCCCGCACTTCCCCGTTCCACCATCGAGATCGAATCGCCGGGCGAGACCGGCCGCCACGCCGCCCGCCGGACGACCTTCCTGGCACTCCCCGGTCTGGCCCGAGGCGTGCACGTGGGGTATAATATCGGCGTTTATCCACCGAACTCGTGAATCGGGCCGTGCTTGCGGCCGGCCCGTGGCAATCTTCCGGCAGAGCGACCACTCATGGCGACCACGACCCGCAGGAAGCCGAAGACGGAGGCCGCGGCGCAGCTCGACCGCAGCGCGCTGCTCGGCTTCTACCGCACCATGCTCACCGCGCGGCGGCTGGACGACAAGGAGATCCAGCTCAAGCAGCAGAACAAGATCTTCTTCCAGATCTCGGGCGCCGGGCACGAGGGCGTGCAGGTGGCCGCGGCCGCGCACGCCCGCTCCGGCTACGACTGGTTCTACTTCTACTACCGCGACCGCGCCTTCGCCCTGGCGCTGGGGATGACGCCGCTGGAGCACATGCTCCAGGCCGTGGGCGCCGAGGCCGACCCGTCGTCGGGCGGGCGGCAGATGCCCGCGCACTGGGGGCACAGGGACCACAACATCGTCTCCACCTCGTCCCCCACCGGCACGCAGTTCCTGCAGGCCGTCGGCACCGCCGAGGCCGCCTGGCGCGCGCGGCGGCAGAACGACGAGACGCTGCTGGAGACCACGCAGGCCAAGGGCGACGACATCGTCTGGGTGACCACCGGCGACGGGACCACCTCGGAGGGCGAGTTCTGGGAGAGCCTGAACACGGCGTGCAACCTGAAGCTCCCCGTGCTCTACCTGGTGGAGGACAACGAGTACGCCATCTCCGTCCCCGTGGAGGTGAACACCGCCGGCGGCAGCATCAGCAAGCTGGTCGCCGGCTTCCCCGGGCTCTTCATCGAGACCTGCGACGGCACCGACGTCTTCGACAGCTACGAGACCTTCGCCCGCGCGGTCGACTACGTGCGCGCCGGCAAGGGCCCGGCGCTGGTGCACGCCAAGGTGATCCGCCCGTACAGCCACTCGCTCTCCGACGACGAGAAGTTCTACAAGACCGAGGCGATGCGCGCCGAGGAGGCCAGGCGCGACCCGATCACCCGCCTGGCCGCCCAGCTGGTCGAGCGCGGCCTGGCCACGCAGGAAGAGCTGGAGCAGGTCGAGCGCGAGGTGACCGACGTGGTGCAGCGCGCCACCGACGAGGCGCTGGCCTCGCCGCAGCCGGCGCCCGAGACGGCCATGCGCTACCTCTTCTCGCCCGACGTCGACCCCACCGCGGAGCAGTTCGACACCGAGGACGACCCGCGCTTCTCGGGGGGCGAGACCACCATGGTCGACCTCATCAACGCCACGCTCAAGGACGAGATGCGGCGCGACCCGCGCATCGTGGTCTTCGGCGAGGACGTGGCCGACTGCTCGCGCGAGGAGATCCTGGAGGAGGTGAAGGGGAAGGGCGGCGTCTTCAAGGTGACGGCCGGCCTGCAGCGCGAGTTCGGCGGGACGCGCGTGTTCAACTCGCCGCTGGCCGAGGCCAACATCGTGGGGCGCGCGGTGGGGATGGCGGTGCGAGGGCTGAAGCCCGTGGTCGAGATCCAGTTCTTCGACTACATCTGGCCGGCGATGATGCAGATCCGCGACGAGCTGGCCACCATGCGCTACCGCTCGAACAACGCGTTCAGCTCGCCGGTGGTGATCCGCACCACCTACGGCGGCTACCTGAAGGGCGGCTCCATCTACCACTCGCAGACGGGCGAGTCGATCTTCGCGCACTGCCCGGGGCTGCGCGTGGTGCTCCCCGCGACGGCGGTGGACGCGGCGGGGCTGCTGCGCACGGCGATCCGCTGCGAGGACCCGGTGCTCTTCCTGGAGCACAAGCACCTGTACCGCCAGGTCTACAACAAGGGGAAGTATCCGGGCCCCAACTTCATGATCCCCTTCGGCAAGGCGAAGACGGTGCGCGAGGGGACGGATCTCACCGTGATCGCCTGGGGGGCGCTGGTGCAGCGCTCGCTGGTGGCCGCCAAGCAGGCCGAGGAGCAGCACGGCATCCGCGCCGAGGTGATCGACATGCGCACGGTGAGCCCGCTGGACATGGAGGCCGTGGCGCAGTCGGTGAAGAAGACCAGCCGCCTGGTGATCGCCCACGAGGACTCGCTCAGCTGGGGGATCGGCGCCGAGGTGGCCGCGCGCGTGGCCGACGAGCTTTTCCCCTGGCTCGACGCGCCGGTCAAGCGCGTGGCCTCGCTGGACACCTGGGTGGCCTACGCCCCGCAGGTGGAGCGCGCCATCCTCCCCGAGCCCGAGGACGTGCTGAAGGCCATCGTCGACGTCAAGGCGTTCTGACCGCGCGTCCCCGGCGACGCGACCAGCCCCCGCTCCGAGCACCGGGCGGGGGCTGGTCTTTTGTGTTCTACCACCAGGCCTCTCGATGTCATTCTGAGGGCGCCCGCACCGCACTCACGTCCGCGCGCATGGTCGGCGCCCGAAGAATCTACTCATACCATTTCGCAGGGAATCGTTCGGATATCAGCCCTGAAAAGGTCTCACACAGAGGGCACAGAGAACACAGAGGAACAGCGGAGAGATTGAAGTTCTCTCCGTGTCCTCCGTGTCCTCTGTGTGATTCCAATCTGTTTCTCGCGAACCAGAACAATGCTCGGAAACG
>DASVWD010000147.1 GCA_036389795.1 Longimicrobium sp. | reverse complement strand
AGCTCGGTGGGCGAGTCGAAGCCCGCCAGCTCGCGCCGCCACCAGCGCTCGGCCTCCGCCAGGTCCTGGCGGCCCAGCCAGGCGATGTACGCGCGGTACGGCCGGGCCGGCGGGAGCGCCGGCTCGCGCCCCGCCACGTGGGCGTCGTAGAGCGCCAGCACGTCGTGGAAGAGGGTCGCCACGCTCCACCCGTCCAGCACCATCATGTGCAGCGAGAGGACGAACCGGTGCGCCTCCTCGCCGGTGCGGAAGAGCGCCAGGCGCAGGAGGGGCGGCGCCGCCGGGTCGAAGCCGCGCGCGCGGTCCTCGCGCAGGAACTCCTCCATGCGCCGGGCGTGCGCGTCCGCGTCCACGCCGCGCCAGTCCTCGCTCAGGAGCGGCGGCTCCACCCGCCGGCGCACCACCTGCAGCGGCTCGCGCACCTCCTCCCAGGCGAAGCCGGTGCGCAGCACCACGTGCCGCCGCACCACGCCGCGCCAGGCGCGGCGGAAGGCGTCCACGTCCAGCGGCCCGCGCAGCTCGAAGCAGAACTGCGCCACGTACACGCCGCTCCCGGGCTCGTACAGGGTGTGGAAGAGCATCCCCTCCTGCATGGGGCTGAGGCGGTAGAGGTCCTCCACCTCGCGGCCGCTCCCCACCAGGCGGTCCACCTCGTCCTGCGTCGCCCGCGCCAGGGGGAAGTCGGACGGGGTGCGCCCGCCGGCCCCCTCCGACGTGCAGTGGGCGATGAGCGCCCGGAGCTCGGCCACGTACTCGCGCGCCAGCGCCTCCACCGTCTCGCGCCGGTGCACCCCCGCGCTGTACTGCCAGGTGAGGCCCAGCCGCCCGCCCATCACGGCGCCGCCGAGCACCAGCAGGTGGCCGCGGTCCGCCCGCGCGTCCGTGTCCGCCCCGGCCGACTCGGGGGCGATGGCGAAGAGCCCCTCCTCGCCCAGGGCGCCGTCGAACTGCCCCATGTACTCGAAGCGGACCCGCGCCCGCGGGAGCGCCGCCAGCGCCTCGCGCACCTCGGGGCGCGGGCTCAGCCAGCGCAGCGCGCCGTGGCCGATCCCGCGGTTGGGGACCGCGCGCAGCTGCTCCTTGACCGCCTTGAGCGCCTCGCCCTCGCCCGGGCGGCCGCGCAGGTCCAGGAGCACCGGGTAGAGGGTGGTGAACCACCCCACCGTCCGCGACAGGTCGATCCCCTCCAGGACCTCCTCGCGGCCGTGCCCCTCCACGTCCACCAGCACCCGCTCCTCCCCCGCCCAGCGCCCCAGCACCCGCGCCAGCGCCGCCAGCAGCACGTCGTTGATCTGCGTCCGGTAGGCGCGCGGCACCTCCTGCAGGAGCCGGCGGGTCTCCTCCTCCTCCAGCTGGGCGGAGACGCTGCGCCCGTGGAGGCCGGTGTTGGCCCCGCCGGGGAAGTCCTCGGGGAGGGGGCGGACGCCCCGGCGCTCGTCGGCCAGCCAGTAGGGGAGCTCGTCCTCGAAGCCGCCGGCGGCGACGTGCTCGGCCAGCCGGGCGGCCCAGCGCCGGAACGAGGTGGTCTTGGGCGGGAGCGCCGGCCGCTCGCCCCGCGCCAGCGGCTCGTACGCCTGCTGCAGGTCTTCCAGCAGCAGCCGCCACGAGACGCCGTCCATCACCAGGTGGTGCACCACGATCAGCAGCCGCCCGCTGCGCCCCTCCCCGCGGTCGAACGCCACCGCGCGCAGCAGCCGCCCCTCCTCCAGCGAGAGGCTCTTCTGCAGGCGCGCCGCCTCGCGCTCCACCTCGCGCCGCTGCTCCGCCTCGCCGAGCGCGGAGAGGTCGACGCACGCCGTCCACCGGCGCCCGTCGAGGCCCGCGTTCTCCTGCCGCCACTCGCCGTCCTCGCGCCGGAAGCGCATGCGGAGCGCGTCGTGGTGCGCGGCCACCCGCGCCACCGCCCGCTCCAGCACGGAGGCGTCCAGCCGGCCGCGGACCTCGAAGAGCACCGACAGGTTCCAGTGGTGCGGCTCGGGGGGCAGCTCGGCGAAGAAGCCGCGCTGGATCGGCGTCAGCTCCACCGGCCCCTGGACGATCCCCTGCTCCGCCTCGGACGCGCCGCCCTCCACGCCGGCCACGGCCGCCAGCTCGGCGACGGTGGGGTGCTCGAAGAGCTGCCGCGGGGTGATCTTCAACCCCGCGCGCCGCGCCCGCGCGACGATCTGGATGCTGAGGATGGAGTCGCCGCCCAGCCCGAAGAAGTCGTCGTGCACCCCCACGCGCGGGGCGCCCAGCACCTCGCGCCAGACCTCGGCGAGCGCTTCCTCGGCCTGCGTGCGCGGCGCGACGTAGAGATCTTCGCGCGACGGGTCGTGCTCGGGCGCGGGGAGCGCGCGGCGGTCCACCTTCCCGTTCGGCGTGAGCGGAAGGCGGTCCATGACCACGATCGCGCCCGGCACCATGTACTCGGGGAGCCGCCCGGAGAGGTGCGCGCGCAGTGCGGCCGGCTCCGGCCGGGTGCCGTCGCGCGCCACCACGTACGCCACCAGCCGCTTCTGCCCCGGCGCGTCCTCGCGCGCCACCACCACCGCGTCGCCCACGGCGGGGTGCTCGCCCAGCGCGCTCTCGATCTCCCCCGGCTCGATGCGGTAGCCGCGCACCTTCACCTGCTCGTCGGCGCGCCCCAGGAACTCCAGCGCGCCGTCCGCGCGCCAGCGCACCCGGTCGCCCGTCCGGTACAGCCGCGCGCCGCGAGCGGCGGAGAACGGGTCGGGGACGAAGCGCTGCGCCGTCAGCGCGCGCCGCCCCAGGTAGCCGCGCGCCACCCCCTCGCCGCCGATGTACATCTCCCCGGGAACGCCCACGGGCACCGGCCGCAGCCCCGCGTCCAGCACGTAGACGCGCTGGTTGGCGATCGGGCGGCCGATCGGCAGCTCGCCCCCGCCCGCGTCCTCGCCGGCGCCGAGGCGGTGGATGCTGGTGGTGACCGTCGTCTCCGTCAGCCCGAAGACGTGGACCAGCTCGCAGCCGGTCTCCCGCCACGCGCGCAGCCGCTCCGGGAGCACCCGCTCGCCTCCCATCAGCACCCGGCGCAGCGTCGCAGGCGGCCGCAGCCCGTCCTCGGAGAGCGTGCGCACCCACTCGTGCCAGTAGGCGGTCGGCAGCTCCATCACGCTCACCGACGTCTCGTCCACCACCCGCGCCAGCTCCGCCGGCTCCAGCAGCTCCGCGTTGCTCACGACGACGGCCGCGCCGCTCACCAGCGCGGGGAACACCTCCTCGATCACCACGTCGAAGCCGGGCGAGGCGAACTGGAGCACCCGCTCCCCTTCGCCGAGCTCCAGCAGCCGCGCCATCTCCACCGCGTAGCCCGACACGCTCCCGTGCTCCACCCCGACGCCCTTGGGACGGCCGGTGGAGCCGGAGGTGTAGATGACGTACGCCAGGTTGCGGGCGCCGGCGCGGCCGTGCGGATTCCACGCCGGGCGGCGCGCGATCGACTCCCGCTTCTCGTCCAGGCACACCACCGCCGTGCGCCGGGGGGCCGCGCCCTCCAGCCGCTCGTGGAGCGCCGTGTCCGTCAGCAGCACGCGGGCGCCGGAATCCTCCAGCAGGTCCAGCAGCCGCTCGCGGGGATACGCGGGATCGAGCGGCAGGAAGGCCCCGCCCGCCTTGAGCACCGCCAGCATCGCCACGATCAGCTCCGGCGAGCGCTCCAGGCAGATCGCGACGACGACCTCCGTGCCGACGCCGAGGCGCCGGAGGTAGCGCGCCAGCCGGTTGGCCCGCGCGTTCAGCTCGCGGTAGGTGAGGACCCCGCCGTCGTACACGACCGCGGGCGCGCCGCGCGTGCGGGCGACCTGCCGCTCGAAGAGCTCGTGCACGCAGCGGCCGCGCGGGGAGGGACGCTCCGTGGCGTTCCACTCCTGCACCACCCGCCGCCGCTCCGCCTCGTCCAGCAGCTCGATGTCCGCCAGACGGGCGTCGGGACGGGCGGCCAGCCCCAGCAGGAGCGTCTCCACGTGGCCGCACAGCCGCTCCGCCGCGTCCTCCGCCACCCGGCCGCCGTCGAACTCCACCCGCAGCGCCAGCTCGCGCCCGGCGATGACGCTCAGGATCAGCAGCCTGCTCGCCTGCTCCACCTCGCCCTCCACGGCCACCCGCAGCCGCTGCTCGCCGTCGTCGCCGGGGCCCAGGGGCGGGTAGTTGTTGAAGACGACGATGCTGTCGAAGAGCGGCGTGCCGGCGGGGACCTCGCTCCAGCGCTGCACCTGCGCCAGCGGGGTGTACTCGTACTCGCGCATCTCCACCTGGCGCGCCTGCAGCTCGCGGAGCCACTCCACCGCCGGACGCCGTTCCTCCACCTTCGCCCGCAGGGGGAGGGTGTTGATGAACATCCCCACGATCTCCTCGACGTCCGGCAGCTCCGCCGGGCGCCCCGAGACGGTGGTCCCGAACACCACGTCGCTCTCCCCGCCGTAGCGGGAGACCAGCAGCGCCCAGGCGCCCTGCACCAGCGTGTTCACCGTCAGCCCGTGCCGGCCCGCGAACGCCTGGAGCGCGGCCGTCCGCTCCTCGTCCAGGAGCCGCTCGGCGCGCCGGTAGCGCCCGGGAGGGCCGGCGGCGGTCTCGACCGCGAGCGACGTCGGCGCGGTGAAGCCGGCCAGCTCGCGCCGCCACCAGCGCTCGGCCCGCTCCAGGTCCTGGCGCCCGAGCCAGTCGGCGTAGCGGCGGTACGGGACGGGCGGCGGGAGCGCGGGCTCGCGCCCCGCGGCGTGGGCCTGGTACAGGGCCATCACGTCGCGGAACACCAGCGGCAGGCTCCAGCCGTCCAGCACCATCTGGTGGAAGCTCCACACCAGCCGCCACGCGTCGTCCTCCGTGCGGAAGAGCGCCAGGCGCAGGAGCGGCGCGCGGCCGGGATCGAAGCCCCGGGCCCGGTTCTTTTCCAGGTACGCGGCCAGCCGCTCCTCGCGCGCGGCCGGGTCCATCCCGCGCCAGTCCTCCTCCTGCAGCGGCGGCTCCACCTCCCGGCGCACCACCTGGAGCGGCTGGCCGCCGTCCTCCCACAGGTAGCTGGTGCGCAGCGCCGCGTGCCGCCCCAGCACGCCCCGCCAGGCGCGCCGGAACGCCTCCACGTCCAGCTCGCCCCGCAGCTCGAAGCGCAGCTGCCCCACGTAGACGCCGCTCCCCGGCTCGTAGAGCGTGTGGAAGAGCATCCCCTCCTGCAGGGGGCTCAGCGGGTACGCGTCCTCGGCATCGGCCGCCAACTCGGCGGGGAGCGCGGCCAGGAGCGCCCCGCGCGCCGCCGCGTCCGCCGGCGCCGGGAGCGGCGGCGCCTCGCCCGGCGCGGCCGACTCCACCACCTGGGCCAGGGCGGCGACGGTCGCCTCCTCGAAGAGCTGGCGCGGCGTCAGCCTGAGCCCCGCCTTCCGCGCGCGGGAGACGATCTGGATGGTGAGGATGGAGTCGCCGCCCAGCTGGAAGAAGTCGTCGTGCACCCCCACCCGCTCCAGCCGCAGCACCTCGGCCCAGATCCCCGCCAGCACCTCCTCCGTCGGCGTGCGCGGCGCCACGTAGGCGTCGTCCAGCGACGCGTCGTGTCCGGGCGCGGGGAGGGCGCGGCGGTCCACCTTGCCGTTGGGGGTGAGCGGGAGGCGGTCCAGCACCACGAACGCCGCCGGCACCATGTGGTCGGGGAGGCGCGCGGAGAGGTGCGCGCGCAGCGCGCCCGGCTCCGGCCGGATCCCGTCGCGCGCCACCACGTACGCCGCCAGCCGCCGGTCGCCGGGCGCGTCCTCGCGCGCCACGACGACGGCCTCGCCCACGTCGGGGTGGCCGGCGAGCACGCTCTCGATCTCCCCCGGCTCGACGCGGTAGCCGCGCACCTTCACCTGCAGGTCGGCGCGCCCCAGGAACTCCAGCGCGCCGTCCGCGCGCCAGCGCACCCGGTCGCCCGTCCGGTACAGCCGCGCGCCCTCGCCGCGGAAGGGGTCGGGGACGAAGCGCGCGGCCGTCAGCGCGGCGCGCCCCAGGTAGCCGCGCGCCACCCCCTCGCCGCCGATGTACATCTCCCCCGGCGAGCCCACGGGCACCGGCCGCATCCCCGCGTCCAGCACGTAGACGCGCTGGTTGGCGATCGGCCGCCCGATCGGCAGCTCGCCCCCGCCCGCGTCCTCGCCGGCGGCCAGGCGGTGGATGCTGGTGGTGACCGTCGTCTCCGTCAGCCCGAAGACGTGGACCAGCTCGCACCCGGTCTCCCGCCAGGCGCGGAGCCGCTCCGGGAGCACCCGCTCGCCCCCCATCAGCACGAGCCGCAGGGTGGACGGGAGCGGCTCGCCGTCTTCCGCGAGCGTGCGCACCCACTCGTGCCAGTAGGCCGTGGGCAGCTCGACCACGCTGACGGAGGTTTCCTCGATCACCCGCGCCAGCTCCGCCGGCTCCAGCAGGTCCGCGCCGCTCGCCACCACCGCCGCGCCGCTCACCAGCGCCGGGAACACCTCTTCGACCACGACGTCGAAGCCGGGGGAGGCGAACTGGAGCACCCGCTCCCCCTCGCCCAGCCCCAGCAGCCGCGCCATCTCCGCCGCGTACCCGGACACGCTCCCGTGCTCCACGGCCACGCCCTTGGGACGGCCGGTGGAGCCGGAGGTGTAGATGACGTACGCCAGGTTCCCCGGCCCGGCCGCGCCCGCCGGGCGGAGGCCGGACTCGGCCGCGATTGTCGGCGCGTCGGCGTCCAGGCAGACGACGGCGCCCCGCACGCCCTCCTCCAGGCGCTCGCGCAGCGCGGCGGTGGTGAGCAGCACCCGCGCGCCGGAGTCCTCCAGCACCCCCAGCAGCCGCTCGCGGGGATACGCCGGGTCGAGCGGGAGGTACGCCCCGCCGGCCTTGAGCACGGCCAGCATCGCCGCCACCAGCTCGGCCGAGCGCTCCAGGCAGATCGCCACCACCGCCTCCGGCCTCACGCCCAGGCGCCGGAGGTGGCGCGCCAGCCGGTTCGCCCGCTCGTCCAGCTCGCGGTAGGTGAGGACGCCGCCGTCGTGGACCACGGCGGCCGCCTCCGGCGTGCGCTCCACCTGCGCCTCGAACAGCTCCTGCACGCAGCGCCCGCGCTGGGAGGGCCGGTCCGTGGCGTTCCACTCCTCCACCACCCGCCGCCGCTCGTCGTCCGAGAGCAGCTCCAGCTCCGACAGGCGCGCTTCCGGGTCGGCCGTCATCGCCCGGAGCGCCGTCTCCAGCCGCGCCAGCACCCGGTCCACGGAAGCCGCGGTCGCGCGGGCGCCGTCGTGCTCGATGCGGACGAGCACCTCCGCGCCCACCGTCGCGCTCACCGTCAGCGGGTAGTTCGCCTGCTCGACGACGCCCTCGCGCTCGACCTCGACGGCCTCCTCCCCCTCGCCCAGGACACCGCCCGCGGGATAGTTGGCGAAGACCAGGATGCTCTCGAAGAGCGGGGTGCCGGCCGGCACCTCGCTCCAGCGCTGCACCTGCGCCAGCGGGGAGTACTCGTACTCGCGCAGCTCCGCCTGCTGGGCCTGCAGCCGCCGCAGCCAGTCCACCACCCGCTCGTCCTCGCCCACCCGCACGCGCACCGGCAGCGTGTTGATGAAGAGCCCCACCATCTCCTCCACCCCCGCCAGCTCGGCCGGCCGCCCGGAGACGGTGGCCCCGAACACCACCTCCGGCTCGCCGCTCGAGCGGGAGAGGTGCAGCGCCCACGCCCCCTGCACCAGCGTGTTGACGGTCAGCCCGTGGCGGCGGGCGTACGCCTGCAGCGCGCCGGTCACCTCGCGCCCCAGCCGCAGGTCGCGGCGCCCGTACCCCTCCTCGCGCCCGGCCGGCGGCCGCTCGACGCCCAGCGGGGTGGGGGCGCGGAAGCCCTCCAGCGTCCGGCGCCAGTACCGCTCCGCCCGCCCCAGGTCCTGCCGCTTGAGCCAGGCGATGTAGTCCCGGTACGGCCGCGCCGGCGGGAGCGACGGCTCGCGCCCCGCCGTGCAGGCGTCGTAGAGCGCCACCAGGTCGCGGAAGACCAGGGGGAGGCTCCACCCGTCCAGCGCCAGGTGGTGGTGCGTCCACACCAGCCGCCAGGCGGCGTCGCCGGTGCGGAAGAGCGTCAGCCGCATCAGGGGGGCGCGGGCCGGGTCGAAGCCCCGGGCGCGGTCCTCGCGCAGGAACTCCTCCATGCGCCGGTCCTGCTCGTCCGCGTCCACGCCGCGCCAGTCCTCCACCACGAGCGGCAGCTCCACCGCGCGGCGCACCACCTGCAGCGGCTCGGGGACCCCTTCCCAGGTGAAGCCCGTCCGGAGGACCGGGTGCCGGTCCAGCACCCCCTGCCAGGCCCGCCGCAGCGCCTCCACGTCCAGCGCCCCGCGCAGCCCGAACCGGGACTGCCCGACGTATTCGCCGCTCCCCGGCTCGTAGAGCGTGTGGAAGAGCAGCCCCTGCTGCATGGGGCTGAGCGGATAGATGTCGCCGATCAGGGCTTGCTTGCTCATCGGAACACGATGTGGTCGGGCGCGCGTGGCCCGGGCGTGAGGACGAGGGTCGGGTGGACGTGCTCGGGAAGGACCGTCGGCGGGGGGCCGCGCGTCCGGCGGCACCCCCCGCGTCCCGGGCCGCTCCGCGCGCCCGAGGAGGGGGCGGAAGGCGCCGGGGGATCGGGGATCGAGGATCGGGATCGGGTCGGGGATCGGGTCGGGATCGTGACCGGGACGGGGATCGGCGGTGGAGATCCGCCGATCCCGCGGGGGACGGCGCTAGGCGCCTTCCTCGGCCAGGAGCTGGGCCTCGAGTAGCGCCAGCGTGGACTGGTCGATGTCGGCGAGCGGGAAGTCCGAGGGGGTGTAGCCGCCCGCCTCCTCCGACGTGCAGTGGGCGATCAGCGCCCGCAGCTCCGCGACGTAGTCGCGCGCCAGCGCTTCCACCGTCTCGCGCCGGTGCACCCCCGCGCTGTACTGCCAGGTGACCTCGAGGCGGCCGCCCAGCACCGAGCCGGTGAGCGCCAGGAGATGACCGCGCTCCGTCCGCGGGTCCACGTTCGGCCCCGCCGACTCGGGGGCGAGGGCGAAGAAGCCCTCCTCGCCCGCGCTCCCGTCGAACTGGCCCAGGTACTCGAAGCGGACCCGCGCCCGCGGGAGCACGGCGAGCGCCTCGCGCACCTCGGCGCGCGGGCTCAGCCAGCGCAGCGCGCCGTGGCCGATCCCGCGGTTGGGGACCGCGCGCAGCTGCTCCTTCACCGCCTTCAGCGCCTCGCCCTCGCCGGGGTGGCCGCGCAGGTCCAGGAGCACCGGGTAGAGGGTGGTGAACCACCCCACCGTCCGCGACAGGTCGATCCCCTCCAGGACCTCCTCGCGGCCGTGCCCCTCCACGTCCACCAGCACCCGCT
>DASVWD010000146.1 GCA_036389795.1 Longimicrobium sp. | reverse complement strand
CAGCCGGTTCGCCCGCTCGTCCAGCGCGCGGTAGGTCAGCGACTCCTCCCCGCTGACCACGGCCACGGCGTCCGGCGTCCGCTCCGCCTGCTCCTCGAAGAGATGGTGGATGCAGCGGTGCGCGGGGTACCCGGCTTCCGTCCGGTTCCATTCCTCCAGCACCCGCCGGCGCTCCGCGCCGCCCAGGAGCTCCACGTCGGCCAGGCGCAACTCCGGGCCGGAGGCCGCGATCCGGTCCAGCAGCCCGGCGAGGTGGCCGAGGAGCCGCGCGACCGCCTCGTCCTCGTACCGGCCGCGGTCGAACACGGTGCGGAAGGTGAGGCCGGCGTCCCGCGTGACGGTCATGGCGAAGGGGTAGTCGCTCTGCTCGACGCTCTCCTGGATCTCGACCTCGAGCCGCGCCCGCCCCCCTTCCTCCAGCGGCGCCTCCCGCCGCGGATAGTTCTCGAAGGCGAAGATGGTCTCGAAGAGCGGCGTGCCGGCCGGCACCTCGCTCCAGCGCTGCACCTGCGCCAGCGGGGAGTGCTCGTGCTCGCGCAGCTCCGCCTGCCGGGCCTGCAGGGCGCGCAGCCAGTCCACCATCCGCTCGTCCTCGCCCACCCGCACGCGCACCGGGAGCGTGTTGATGAAGAGCCCCACCGTCTCGTCCACCCCGGCCAGCTCCGCCGGCCGCCCGGAGACGGTGGCCCCGAACACCACGTCCGCCTCGCCGGAGTAGCGGGAGAGGAGGAGCGCCCACGCCCCCTGCACCAGCGTGTTCACCGTCAGCCCGTGGCGGCGCGCCCACGCCTGCAGCGCCCCGGCCTCGCCGGCCCCCAGCCGCAGCTCGCGCCGCCCGAACCCGCCCGTCCCGCGGCTCTGCCCCCGCTCGATCCCCAGCGGCGTGGGAGAGCGGAACCCGGCCAGCGCCGCGCGCCAGTACCGCTCCGCGCCCCCCAGCTCCTGCCGCTCGAGCCACGCGATGTAGCCGCGGTACGACGGGGCCGGCGGGAGCGCGGGGTCGCGCCCCGCCGCGTGCGCGCCGTAGAGCGCCACCACGTCGCGGAGGACGAGCGGCATGCTCCACCCGTCCAGCAGCAGGTGGTGGCAGGTCCAGACCAGGTGGTGCGCGGCGTCGCCCGTGCGGAAGAGCGCCAGGCGCATCAGCGGGGGCCGGGCGGGGTCGAAGCCCAGGGCGCGGTCGGCGGCGAGCCGGGCGTCCAGGCGCCGGGCCTGCTCGTCCGCGTCCACCCCGCGCCAGTCCTCCACCAGGAGCGGCACCTCCACCGCGCGCCGCACCACCTGCAGCGGCTCGCGGACGCCCTCCCAGGTGAAGCCCGTCCGGAGCGCCGCGTGCCGCTCCACCACGCCGCTCCACGCGCGCCGGAACGCCTCCACGTCCAGCTCGCCCTGCAGCCGGTAGCCGAACTGCCCCACGTACGCCCCGCTCCCCGGCTCGTAGAGCGTGTGGAAGAGGAGCCCCTCCTGCAGCGGGGCCAGCGGGTACACGTCCTCGACCTCGCGCCCGTTCCCCACCACCCGGTCCACCTCGTCCTGCGAGAGCCGCGCGAGCGGGAAGTCCGACGGCGTGCGTCCGCCGGCCCCGTCCGACGTGCAGTGGGCGACCAGCGCCCGGAGCTCGGCCGCGTACTCGCGCGCGAGCGCCTCCACCGTCTCCCGGCGGTGCACCCCCTCGCCGTACCTCCAGCTCACCTCCAGCCGCCCGCCCAGGACCGCGCCGTTGACCACCAGCAGGTAGGGGCGCTCGCCCCGCGGGTCCGTGCCCGTCCCCGCCGACTCCGGGGCCAGCCCCAGCAGCCCCTCCTCGCGCAGGCTCCCGTCGAACTGCCCCATGTACTCGAAGCGCACCTCCGCCCGGGGCATCGCCGCCAGCGACTCGCGCACCTCGGGGGCGCCCAGCCAGCGCAGCGCGCCGTGGCCGATCCCGCGGTTGGGGACGGCGCGCAGCTGCTCCTTGACCGCCTTCAGCGCCTCGCCCTCGCCCTCGCGGCCGCGCAGGTCCAGGAGCACCGGGTAGATGGTGGTGAACCACCCCACCGTCCGCGACAGGTCCACCCCGTCCAGGATCTCCTCGCGGCCGTGCCCCTCCACGTCCACCAGCACGCGCTCGTCTCCCGTCCAGCGCCCCAGCACCCGCGCCAGCGCGGCCAGCAGCACGTCGTTGATCTGCGTCCGGTAGGCGCGCGGCACCTCCTGCAGCAGCCGCCGCGTCTCTTCGGCCTCCAGCGCGACCCGCGCCTGCCGCGTCCGCGACTCGGGGTTGGCCCCGCCGGGGAAGTCCACCGGGAGCGCCGGCACCCCCCGGCGCGCCTCCGCGAGCCAGTAGGGGAGCTCGTCCGCGAAGCCGCCCGCGGCCACGTGCTCCGCCAGCCGGGCGGCCCAGCGCCGGAACGAGGTGGTCTTGGGCGGGAGCCCCGCGGCCTCGCCCCGGGCCAGCCGCTCGTACGCCTGCTGCAGGTCTTCCAGCAGCACGCGCCACGACACCCCGTCCATCACCAGGTGGTGCACCACCACCAGGAGGCGGCCGCTCCGCTCGGCGCCGCGGTCGAAGAGCACCACGCGCAGCAGCGGCCCCCGCTCCAGCGAGAGGCTCGCCTGCAGCCGCTCGGCCTCCGCCTCGATCCGCCCGCTCTGCTCCGCCTCGTCCAGCCCCGCCAGGTCCACGCGGCTCGTCCATTCCCCCGCCGCCGCCCCGCCGTTCTCCGCCCGCCACTCGCCGCCCTCGCGCCAGAAGCGCATGCGCAGCGCGTCGTGGTGCGCGGCCACCCGCGCCACCGCCCGCTCCAGGACCGCGGGGTCCAGGCGCCGCCGCACCTCGAAGAGCACCGACATGTTCCAGTGGTGCGGCGCCGGGAGCGCCCGGTCGAAGAACCAGCGCTGGATCGGCGTCAGCTCCACCGGCCCCTCCACCAGCCCCTGCTCGGCGTCGGCGGCGCCCTCCACCCCCGCGCGGGCGGCCAGCTCCGCCGCCGTGGGGTGCTCGAAGAGCTGCCGCGGGGTGATCCGCAGCCCCGCCGCGCGGGCGCGCGACACCACCTGGATGGAAAGGATGGAGTCGCCGCCCAGCTCGAAGAAGTTGTCGTGGACGCCCACCCGCTCCACCCCCAGCACCTCGGCCCAGATCCCCGCCAGCACCTCCTCGGCCCAGGTGCGCGGCGCCGCGTACCCCGCCCCCGCCTCCGGCCGCGCGGCCTCGGGCGCGGGGAGCGCCCGGCGGTCCACCTTGCCGTTGGGGGTGAGCGGCATGCGGTCCAGCACCACGAACGCGGAGGGGACCATGTAGTCGGGGAGCCGCCCGGAGAGGTGCGCGCGCAGCTCGGACGGCCGCGGCTCGGCACCCTCCCGCCCCACCACGTACGCCACCAGCCGCCGGTCGCCGGGCGCGTCCTCGCGCGCCAGCACCACCGTCTCCCCCACGGCCGGGTGCCCGGCCAGCACCGCCTCGATCTCCCCCGGCTCGATCCGGAAGCCGCGCACCTTCACCTGCTCGTCCACGCGGCCCACGAACTCCAGCTCCCCGTCCGCGCTCCAGCGCACCCGGTCGCCGGTCCGGTACAGCCGCCCTCCCCCGCCGCGGAACGGGTCGGGGACGAAGCGCTCCGCCGTCAGCCCCGGGCGCCCCAGGTAGCCGCGCGCGAGCCCGGCGCCGCCCACGTGCAGCTCGCCGGGGACGCCCGCCGGCACCGGCCGCAGCCGCGCGTCCAGCACGTAGAGCCGCAGGTCCGGGATCGCCGCGCCGATCACGCTCCCCCCCTCCAGGTCGCCCACCCCCAGCGGCCGGTAGGTGACGTGCACCGTGGTCTCGGTGATCCCGTACATGTTCACCAGCCGCGGGCGGTCCTCCTCCCGCAGGGCGTACCACGGGCGCAGCGACCTCATCTCCAGCGCCTCGCCCCCGAAGACCACCAGCCGGAGCGCCTCGGCCCGCGGCTCGCCCCGCGCGGCGGCCTCCCCTTCCACCCGCGCGTACTGGCGGAAGGCCGAGGGGGTCTGGTTCAGCACCGTCACCCCGGCGTCGCGCACCAGCGCGTGGAACGCCTCGGGGGTGCGGCTCACCTCGTAGGAGGGGACCACCAGCCGCCCGCCGTGCAGCAGCGCGCCCCACATCTCCCACACCGAGAAGTCGAAGGCGAAGGAGTGGAAGAGCGTCCACACGTCGTCCGCCCCGAAGCCGTACCAGGGCCCGGTGGCCGCGAAGAGCCGCGCCACGTGGCGATGGGTGATCATCACCCCCTTCGGCCGCCCCGTCGACCCCGACGTGTAGATGACGTACGCCAGGTTGTCGGGCGCGGCCGGCGCGTCGGCCGGGGCCTCGCCCTCCGGCTCCTCCGCGAGGCGCTCCACCTCCAGCAGCTCCGCGCCGCTCCCCGCCAGCTCCGCCCCGTGCCCGCCCTGCGCCAGCACCCGCCGCACCCCCGCGTCGGCCACCATGTAGGCCAGCCGCTCCGCCGGGTACCCCGGGTCCAGCGGGACGTAGGCCGCCCCCGCCTTCAGCACCGCCAGCAGCGAGACGACCAGGTCCAGCGAGCGCTCCGCGCAGACGCCCACGCGCTCCTCGGGGCCCACGCCCCGGCGCCGGAGCGCCCGCGCCACCCGCCCGGCCCGCGCGTCCAGCTCGGCGTAGGTGAGGCGCCGCCCCTCGCACTCCACGGCCACCGCGCCCGGCGTGCGCCGCGCCTGCTCGGCGAAGCGCTCGTGCAGGCACCACCCGGCGGGGATCTCCTCCCCCGCCCCGCTCCACTCCTCCAGCACCCGCCGCCGCTCCGCATCGTCCAGCAGCTCGATCTCCGAGAGGCGCAGCTCCGGGCCGGAGGCGGCGATCCGCTCCAGCGCGCGGCCGAAGTGGGCGAGCAGGCGCCGCACGGCCTCGCCGTCCAGCCGGCCCGCGTCGTATCCCGCCCGCACGCTCAGCACGTCGTCCAGCCCGGCCGTGACGGTGAGCAGGTAGTTGGTCTGGTCCAGCCCCGCGCGCCCCTCGATGCGGAGCGGCCCGCCGCCCTCGCCGCCCGGCGACGACGCGCCGGGGAGGTAGTTGTTGAAGGAGAGGATGGTCTCGAAGAGCGGGGTGCCGGCCGGCACCTCGCTCCAGCGCTGCACCTGCGCCAGCGGGGAGTGCTCGTGCTCGCGCAGCTCCGCCTGCTCCGACTGCAGCCGCCGCAGCCAGTCGGCCACCGGCTCTTCCTCGGCCACCCGCACCCGCGCCGGGAGGGTGTTGATGAAGAGCCCCACCATCTCCTCCACCCCCGCCAGCTCCGCCGGCCGCCCGGAGAGCGTGGCCCCGAACACCACGTCCGCCTCGCCGGAGTAGCGGGAGAGGAGGAGCGCCCACGCCCCCTGCATCAGCGTGTTGAGGGTGAGCCCGTGGCGGCGCGCGTAGGCCTGCAGCGCCCCGGTCTCGGCGCGCCCCAGCCGCAGGTCGAGGTGGCCGTGGCCGCCCTCCCCCGCGCCCCCCGCCCGCTCGATTCCCAGCGGCGTGGGGGAGCGGAACCCCGCCAGCGCCTCGCGCCAGTACCGCTCCGCCTGGCCGGGGTCCTGCCGCCCGAGCCAGTCGACGTAGTCGCGGTACGGCCGCGCCGGCGGGAGCGACGGCTCGCGCTCCGCGGCGTGCGCGCCGTAGAGCGCCACCACGTCGCGGAGCAGCAGCATCACGCTCCACCCGTCCAGCACCAGGTGGTGGTGCGTCCAGACCAGGTGGTGGTCGGCCTCGCCGGTGCGGAAGAGCGCCATCCGGATCAGGGGCGCCTGCGCGGGGTCGAAGCCGCGGGCGCGGTCGGCGGCGAGCCAGGCGTCCAGGCGCGCGGCCCGCTCCCCGGCCTCCACGCCGCGCCAGTCCTCTACCAGGAGCGGCACCTCCACCTCGCGGCGGACCACCTGCAGCGGCTCGGGGACGCCCTCCCAGGTGAAGCCGGTGCGGAGCACGGTGTGCCGCCCGGCCGCGCCCCGCCAGGCCCGGCGGAACGCCTCCACGTCGAGCTCGCCGTGCAGGTCGTAGCGGAACTGCGACACGTACGCCCCGGTCCCCGGCTCGTAGAGGGTGTGGAAGAGCATCCCCTCCTGCAGCGGGACCAGCGGATAGGCGTCCTCGGCGTCGGGCCCGAGCCGCGCGGCGGCGTCGCCCGGCGCCACCAGTCTCCCGTCCGCCGCGCCGGGGGCGGGGCGGTCGTCCACCGCCACGGCGACCTCCGCCAGCCCGGCGACGGTGGGGTGCTCGAAGAGCTGGCGGGGGGTGATGCGCAGGCCGGCGCGGCGGGCGCGCGCCACCACCTGGATGCTCAGGATGGAGTCGCCGCCCAGCTCGAAGAAGGTGTCGTGCACCCCCACCCGCTCAATCCCCAGCACCTCGGCCCAGATCCCCGCCAGCGTCTCCTCCATCGCCGTCCGCGGCGCCACGGAGCCGGCGGCCGGCTGGGCGTCGGGGGCGGGGAGGGCGCGGAGGCTCAGCTTGCCGTGCTCGGTGCGCGGCAGCTCGGGGAGGAAGACCCAGGCGGAGGGGACCATGTACGGCGGCAGGTGCGCCTGCGCGTGCTGCCGCAGCGCGCCGGCGCCGGGGTCTCCGTCCGCGACCACGTAGGCCGCCAGCCGCCGGTCGCCGGGGGCGTCCTCGCGCGCCACCACCACGGCCTCGCGCACGGCGGGGTGCCGGCGCAGCACGGCCTCGATCTCCCCCGGCTCGATGCGGTATCCGCGGATCTTCACCTGGAAGTCGAGGCGCCCCAGGAACTCCAGCTCGCCGTCGCTGCGCCAGCGGACGCGGTCGCCGGTGCGGTACAGCCGCCCGCCCGGCACGGCGCCGAAGGGGTCGGGGACGAAGCGCTCCGCCGTGAGCGCGGGGCGGCCCAGGTAGCCGCGCGCCACGCTGGCGCCGCCCACGTACAGCTCCCCCGCCACCCCGGCGGGAACGGGCTCCATGGCGCCGTCCAGGACGTAGACGCGGGTGTTGGCCAGCGGCCGCCCGGTGGGCGTGGCGATCGGCCGGCGGCCGGGCGCCGCCGCGCCGGCCCGGTGCATCAGCACGCCGACGGTGGTCTCGGTGGGTCCGTAGTGGTTGAAGAGGGCGACCTCGGGCGCGGCCCGGCGCAGCTCGTCCACCCACGCCGCCTTCGATCCCTCGCCGCCGATCACCAGCCAGCGGCGGGGGAGGAGGGAGCGCCAGTCGTCCACCGCCTGCAGCGCGGCCAGGTGCGAGGGGGCGATCTTGAGCAGGTCGACCGGGTTCGCGCGGAGGCAGTCGCGCAGGGCGACGGGGTCGACGGCGCGCTCGCGCGGGACCACGTGCAGCCGCCCGCCGGTCGCCAGGCAGGGGAAGATGACCGTCTGCGACGAGTCCACCGTCAGCGGCTGCACCATGGCGGCGCTGGCCTGGCCGTCGATCCCCAGGCGGCGCGAGACCCCGTGGACGTAGTTGAGGATCTGCCGGTGCTCGATCCCGACGCCCTTCGGCTGGCCCGTGGAGCCCGACGTGTAGATCACGTACGCCAGGTTCCCGGGCAGCGCCGCCGGCCGCGGATCATGGTCGTCGGACGTTCCGCCGTCCGCTCCCGGCGCCGGGATCTCCATCTCCGCGTCCAGGCGCAGCACGGTGCAGCCGGACTCCGGGAGGCGGTCCGCCGCGGCGCCGTGGGCGAGGACCACCCGCACGGCGGAGTCGGCCAGCATGTACGACACCCGCTCGGGCGGATACTCCACCTCCAGCGGGAGGTATGCGGCGCCGGCCTTCAGCACGCCCAGGAGCCCCACCACCAGCTCCAGCGAGCGCTCCAGGAAGAGCGCCACCCGCTCGTCGGGGCGGACGCCGTGGCGCCGCAGGAGGTGCGCGAGCCGGTTGGCGCGGCGGTTCAGCTCCGCGTAGGTCAGGCTCCGCCCCTCGCACTCCACCGCCACGGCGTGCGGCGTGCGCCGCGCCTGCTCCTCGAACCCCTCGTGGACGCAGCGGTCCTCCGGGAGGGGGAGGTCGGTCTCGTTCCACTCCACCAGCAGCTGGCGGCGCTCGGCCTCGCCCAGCAGCTCCAGCCGCGACAGGGGGCGCCCGGGCTCCGCTGCGGCCTCCTCGAGGAGGCGGACGAAGTGCCCGGCCAGCCGCCGGATCGTCTCCGCCTCGAAGAGGTCGGTGCGGTACGCCACCGAGCCCGAGATCCGGTCGCCCTCCGCGGTGAGCCGCAGGGTGAGGTCGTACCGCGCCGCCTGCGAGGCTGCGCCCAGCGCCTCCACCTCGATCCCGGGGAGGCGCAGGCGCCCTTCTTCCGCCGGGTCGGCGTTCTCCAGGGTGAACAGCACCTGGAAGAGCGGGGTGTGCGCCAGGCTGCGCTCCACCGCCAGCTCGTCCACCAGCCGCTCGAAGGGGACGTCCTGGTGCGCCTGCGCCTCCAGCACCCCCTCGCGCACCCGCCCGAGCACCTCGCGGAAGGCGGGGTCGCCGCCCAGCCCGGTGCGGATCACCAGCATGTTGACGAAGAAGCCGATCAGCCCCTCCGTCTCCAGCCGCGTGCGCCCGGCCACCGGCGTGCCGACGACGATGTCCTCGCCCGCGCCGTAGCGGCCGAGCAGCACCTGCCACGCGGCCAGCAGCGTCATGAAGAGCGTGGCCCCCTCGCCGCGGCCGAGCGCGCGCAGCCCGGCGCCCACCGCCTCCGGCACCGCGAAGCCGTGCGTCCCGGCGCGGCTGCCGGCCACCGCGCCGCGCGGGCCGTCGGCCGGCAGCTCCAGCACGGCGGGGGCGCCCGCCAGCCGCTCGCGCCAGTAGCCCAGCTGGCGCTCCAGCAGCTCGCCCCGCAGCCGCTCCCGCTGCCACGCCGCGTAGTCCGCGTACTGCACGGGGAGGTCGGGGAGACGGGCCTCGTCGCCGCGCACCCGCGCCGCGTAGAGCGCGGACACTTCGCGCACCAGCAGCGCGACCGACCACTCGTCGCTCGCGATGTGGTGCATGGTGAAGAGCACCACCGACTCCGCCGCGTCGAGGCGCAGCAGCGTGCCGCGCAGCACCGGCCCCCGCGCCAGGTCGAACGGCCGCGCCGCCTCCTCGCGCGTCAGCCGCTCGACCGCGGCCTCGCGCTCCGCCTCGTCCAGCGCGGAGAGGTCGACCTCCGGCAGCGGCACCGGCGCGGGATCTGCGATCCGCTGCACGGCCCGCCCGTCCGCCGTGGCGCCGAAGGTGGTGCGCAGCACCTCGTGGCGCCGCACCACCTCGGTGAGCGCCCAGGCCAGGGCAACGGCGTCCAGCCCGCCGCGCATCCTGAGCGCCACGGGGATGTTGTAGGCCGCGCTCCCCGGCTCCAGCTGGTCCACGAACCACAGCCGCTGCTGGGCGAAGGAGAGCGGCAGCTCGCCCTCGCGCGGGACGGGGACGATCGGCGGCGCGTCCGCCTCCGCCTCGGAGCCGCGCAACGCCTCCACGCGCGCGGCCAGCGCGCGGACCGTCTGCGCCTCGAAGACGGCGCGCAGCGGCAGCTCCACCCCGAAGGCGTGGCGCGCCCGCGAGACCACCCGCGTGGCGACCAGCGAATGTCCGCCCAGCTCGAAGAAGTTGTCCTCGGCGCCGACGCGCTCCACGCCCAGCACCGCGCTCCAGATCTCCGCCAGCACCTCCTCGGCCGCCGTGCGCGGCGCCACGTACGGACGCTCCGCCGCGAGCTCGGGCGCCGGCAGCGCCCGCCGGTCCACCTTGCCGCTGGGGGTGAGCGGCAGCGCGTCCAGCTCCACCAGCGCGCCGGGGACCATGTAGTCGGGAAGCCGCGCCGAGAGGTGCGCGCGGAGCGCATCCGCGCCCGGCCACGCGTCCGCCACCACGTACGCCACCAACCGCTTCTCGCCGGGCCGGTCCTCGCGCGCCAGCACCACCGCCTCGCGCACTCCCGGATGACGAAGCAGCGCCGCCTCGATCTCCCCCGGTTCGATGCGGAAGCCGCGCACCTTCACCTGCTGGTCGCCGCGCCCCAGGTACTCCAGCTCGCCGTCGCCGCTCCGCCGCGCCAGGTCGCCCGAGCGGTAGAGGCGCGCGCCGGGCACGGAGCCGTACGGATCGGGGACGAAGCGCTCCGCCGTGAGCGCGGGACGCCCCAGGTAGCCGCGCGCGACGCCCGCGCCGCCCACGTGGATCTCCCCCGGCACGCCCAGCGGCACCGGCCGCAGCGAACCGTCCAGCAGGTAGAGCCGCAGGTCGGGGATCGGCACGCCGATCACGCTCGCCTCGCCGCGCTCCACGTCCTCGCGGGTGATCGGGCGATAGGTGACGTGCACGGTGGTCTCGGTGATCCCGTACATGTTCACCAGCCGCGGGCGGTCGTCGCCGTGCCGCTCGATCCACGGCCGCAGCGCCTCCAGCGACAGCGCCTCGCCGCCGAAGATCACCCACTTCAGCGCCAGGGGACCGGCCTCCTCGCCCGTCGCGCGATCCGCCTCGATCAGCTGCCGGAAGGCGGAGGGCGTCTGGTTGAGCACCGTCACGCCCTCGCGCGACAGGAGCGCGCGGAACTCCTCCGGCGCGCGCGAGACCTCGAAGGGGACCACCACCAGGCGGCCGCCGTAGAGGAGCGCGCCCCAGATCTCCCAGACCGAGAAGTCGAAGGCGGAGGAGTGGAAGAGCGTCCACACGTCGCTCTCCCCGAAGCCGAACCACGGCTCCGTCGCCTGCATCAGCCGCAGGACGCTGCCGTGCGTGACCTGCACCCCCTTCGGACGGCCCGTGGAGCCGGAGGTGTAGATCACGTACGCCAGGTTCTCCGCCGCCGCGCCGCCGGCCAAGTCCAGCTGCGATTCCGCCTCGTCACCGGTCTCGGCCGCGTCCAGGCAGACGACGGAGATGGACGGGGCCGCCTCCTCCAGCCGCGCGCGGAGCGCCGCCTGCGTCAGCAGCACCCGCGCGCCCGCGTCCTCCAGCGTGTAGCGCAGCCGGTCCGCCGGGTAGTCGGGGTCCAGCGGCACGTAGGCCCCGCCGGCCTTCAGCACGCCCAGGATCCCCACCACCAGCTCCGCCGAGCGCTCCACGCACAGCGCCACCGCCGTCTCCGGGCCCACCCCCATCCCGCGGAGGCGGCGCGCCAGGCGGCCGGACCGCTCCTCCAGCTCGGCGTACGTCAGCGTCTCGGCGCCGAAGGTGACCGCCGGCGCGTCCGGCGTGCGCGCCGCCTGCAGGACGAACCGCTCGTGCAGGGTGCGCTCGGGGACGATCGTCTCCGCCGGGTTCCACGCTTCCAGCAGCAGGCGCCGCTCCGCGTCGCCCAGCAGCTCCAGCTCCGAGAGGCGGAGGTCGGGGGCCGCCGCCGCGCGCTCCAGCAGGCGCACGAAGTGGCCGGCCATCCGCTCCACCGTGGCCGCGTCGAACAGCTCCGCGCGGTAGGAGATGGACCCCGCGACGTGCCCGCCGAAGTCGCTCATCCCCAGCGTGAGGTCGAACTTCGCCGTCCCGCTGTCGGAGGCGAGGGTGTCGATCTCCGTCCCGCCCAGCCGCAGCTCGCCGTCGCCGGGCGCCGCCTGCCGGAAGGTGAACAGCACCTGGAAGAGCGGCGTGTGCGACAGGCTGCGCTCCACCTCCAGCTCGTCGACCAGGCGCTCGAAGGGGACGTCCTGGTGCGCCTGCGCCTCCAGCACCCCCTCGCGCACCCGCGCCAGCGCCTCGCGGAAGGTGGGGTCGCCCTCCAGCCGCGTCCGGATCACCAGCGTGTTGACGAAGAAGCCGATCAGCCCCTCCGTCTCCAGCCGCGTGCGTCCCGCGACCGGCGTCCCCACCACCACGTCGTCGCCCGCGCCGTAGCGGGCCAGGAGCGCCTGCCACGCTGCCAGCAGCGTCATGTACGGGGTGGCGCCCGCGCCGCGGCCCAGGTCGCGCAGCGCCCGCGACAGCTCCGGCGGGAGCGCGAAGCCGTGGCTCGCGCCGCGCCCGCTGGTCGTCGCCGGCCGCGGGTGGTCCAGCGGCAGCTCCAGCACGGCCGGCGCGCCGTCCAGCCGCCGACGCCAGTACGCCACCTGGCGGTCCAGCACCTCGCCTTCCAGCCAGCGCCGCTGCCACACCGCGTGGTCGGCGTACTGGACCGGCAGCTCGGGAAGATTCGCGTCCTCACCGCGCGTCCACGCGTCGTACAGCGCCGTCACCTCGCGCTGCAGGATCTCAATCGACCAGCCGTCGCCGGCGATGTGGTGCATGGTGAAGAGCACCACCGACTCCGCATCGCCGAGACGAAGGAGCGCGCAGCGCAGCACCGGCCCGCGCGCCAGGTCGAACGGCCGCGCCGCCTCCTCGTTCGCCAGCCGCTCGACCAGCGCGCCGCGCCGGGCCGGATCGACGGCGGAAAGGTCGATCACCGGCAGACGCACGGGGGCGGGCTCGTGCACCACCTGCACCGGCTCGCCGCCGGCGCCGACGGCGAAGGTGGTGCGCAGCACCTCGTGGCGCCGCACCATCTCGGTGAGCGCCCACGCCAGGCCGGCGGGATCGAGCTCCCCGCGCAGACGCAGGGCGACCGGGAGGTTGTACGCGGCGCTCCCCGGCTCCAGGCGGTCGATGAACCACAGCCGCCGCTGCGCGAAGGAGAGCGGCAGCTCGCGGTCGCGCGGCACGGGGACGACCGGCGGCACGTCCATCGGCGTCCCGCGCAGCGCCGCCACGCGGCCGGCGAGCGCGCGGACCGTCTGCGCCTCGAACACCGCGCGCAGCGGCACCTCCACGCCGAACGCCTCCCGCACCCGCGACACCATGCGCGTGGCGACCAGGGAGTGGCCGCCCAGGCCGAAGAAGTTGTCCTCCACCCCCACCCGCTCCACGCCCAGCACCTCGCCCCAGATCTCCGCCAGCACCTCCTCGGCCGCCGTGCGCGGCGCCACGTACCGACGCTCCGCCGCGCGCTCGGGCGCCGGCAGCGCCCGCCGGTCCACCTTGCCGTTGGGGCTGAGCGGGAGCGCGTCGAGCGGGACGACGGCGCCCGGGACCATGTACTCCGGGAGCCGCGCCGAGAGATGCGCGCGCAGCGCCTCCACCCCCGGCCACGGCTCGGCCACCACGTAGGCGGCCAGCCACTTCTCCCCCAGCCCGTCCTCGCGCGCCGCCACGACGGCCTCGCGCACGGAGGGGTGCCGCAGGAGCACGCTCTCGATCTCGCCCAGTTCGATGCGGAAGCCGCGCACCTTCACCTGGAAGTCGATGCGCCCCAGGTACTGCAGCTCGCCCGTGGAGAGCCAGCGCGCGCGGTCGCCGGTGCGGTACATCCGCGCCCCCGGCTCCGGCGAGTGCGGGTCCGGGAGGAACGCCGCCGCCGTGAGCGCCGGCCTCCCCAGGTAGCCGCGCCCCACCTGCACCCCGGCGATGAACAGCTCGCCCGGCACTCCCCGCGGCTGCGGGCGGAGCGCCGCGTCCAGCACGTGCATCCGCGTGTTCGCGATCGGCCGCCCGATCGGCACGGGGCCCGCGCCGGGCGCGCAGTCGTGGTGCGTCACCTCGATCGCCGTCTCGGTGGGGCCGTACAGGTTGTGCAGCTCCGCCCCGGGGAGCGCCTCCAGCGTGCGCTCCACCAGGTCGCGCGGCAGCGCCTCGCCGCTGCAGAACACCCGCCGCACGCTCGCGCAGCGCGCCGGGTCGCCGGCCTCCAGGAACGCCCGCAGCATCGGCGGGACGAAGTGCACCACCGTCACCCGCTCGCGCCCGATCACCTCCGACAGGTACGCCGGGTCGCGGTGCCCCTCCGGCCGCGCCAGCACCAGGCGCGCGCCCGCGATCAGCGGCCAGTAGAACTCCCACCCGGAGACGTCGAAGGTGACCGGCGTCTTCTGCAGCACCGCGTCGCCCGCGCCCAGCCCGTACCGCTCCTGCCCCCACCGCAGCCGGTTCACCACCCCGCGGTGCGCGTTCATCGCGCCCTTGGGCCGGCCGGTCGACCCGGAGGTGTAGATCACGTACGCCAGGTGGTCCGGCGTCACCCCCGCCTCCGGCGCGCTCTCCGGCTCGCCGGCCACCTCGCTCCACCCGGCGTCCAGGCAGAGCGTCCGCGCCTCCAGCGGCGGGAGGCGGTCCAGGTGCCGCGCCTGGGTGAGGAGGACGGGAACGGCGGAGTCGCGGAGGATGTAGGCGATGCGCTCCGCCGGGTTGCCGGGATCGACGGGGACGTAGGCGCCGCCCGCCTTGAGCACGCCCAGGAGCGCGACCACCAGCTCCGGCGACCGCTCGGCGCAGATCCCCACCCGCACCTCCGGGCCCACCCCGTGGCGCCGCAGGTGGTGCGCGAGCTGGTTGGCGCGCCGGTCCAGCTCCCGGTAGCTCAGCGCCTCGCCCTCGAAGACCACGGCGACGGCGTCCGGCGTGCGCGCCGCCTGCGCCTCCACCAGCCGGTGCAGGCAGACGTCCGCGCCCAGGTCCCGCTCCGTGGCGTTCCACCCCTCCAGCACCCCGCGCTCGGCCTGGTCCATCAGCTCGAGTTCCGAGAGCCGCGCGCCGGGATCCGCCGCCGCCCGCTCCAGCAGGCGCACCAGGTGGCCGGCCATCCGCTCGATGGTGGCCGCGTCGAACAGCCCGGCGCGGTAGGAGATGGCCCCCGCCAGCCGGTCGCCGGAGCCGCCCATCCCCAGCGTGAGGTCGAACTGCACCGTCCCGCTGTCGGCGGCGGCGCGCTCGATCTCCGCCCCACCCAGCCGCAGCTCGCCGTCGCCGGGCGCCGCCTGCCGGAAGGTGAAGAGCACCTGGAAGAGCGGCGCGTGCGCCATGCTGCGCTCCACGTCCAGCTCGTCCACCAGCCGCTCGAAGGGCACGTCCTGATGCGCCTGCGCCTCCAGCACCCGCTCGCGGACGCGCCCGACCAGGTCGCGGAAGGTGGGATCGCCCTCCAGCCCGGTGCGGATGACCAGCGTGTTGACGAAGAACCCGATCAGCCCCTCCGTCTCCAGCCGCGTGCGCCCCGCGACCGGGGTCCCCACCACGACGTCGTCGCCCGCCCCGCAGCGGGCCAGGAGCGCCTGCCAGGCCGCCAGCAGCGTCATGTACAGCGTGGCGCCCTCCCGGCGGGAGAGCTCGCGCAGCGCCCGCGACAGCTCCGCCGGGAGGGCGAAGCCGTGGCTCGCGCCGCGCCCGTCGGCCACGGCGGGGCGCGGACGGTCGAGCGGGAGCTCCAGGACGGCCGGCGCGCCGCGCAGCCGATCGCGCCAGTAGGCCACCTGGCGCTCCAGCACCTCCCCTTCCAGCCAGCGCCGCTGCCAGACCGCGTAGTCCGCGTACTGCACGGGGAGCTCGGGGAGGCGCGGATCCTCGCCGCGCGCGTACGCCCCGTACAGCGCCGTCACCTCGCGCTGCAGGATCTCCATCGACCAGCCGTCGCTGGCGATGTGGTGCAGGGTGAAGAGGACGACGGAGTCCGCCGCGCCCAGCCTGAGCAGCGCGCAGCGCATCACCGGCCCCCGCGCCAGGTCGAAGGGGCGCGACGCCTCCTCCGTCGACAGCCGCTCGGCCCACCTCTCCCGCTCCACCCCGTCCAGCCCCGACAGGTCGACGACCGGCAGCCGCACGGGCGCCGGAGCGTGGACCACCTGCACCGCCTGGCCGTCCGCGCCCATGCTGAAGGTGGTGCGCAGCACCTCGTGGCGCCGCGCCACCTCGGTGAGCGCCCGCTCCAGCGCGCCGGCGTCCAGTTCGCCGCGCAGCCGGAGCGCCACGGGGAGGTTGTAGGCGGCGCTCCCCGGCTCCAGCCGGTCGATGAACCAGAGCCGCTGCTGCGCGAAGGAGAGCGGCAGGTCGCCGTCGCGCCCGGCGGGGACGATGGGCGGCGCCTCTTCCCCCGTCCCGCGCAGCGCTTCCACGCGCCCGGCGAGCGCGCGGACCGTCTGCGCCTCGAAGACGGCGCGCAGCGGCACCTCCACCCCGAGGGCGTGCCGCGCCCGCGAGACCACGCGCGTGGCGATCAGGGAGTGCCCGCCCAGCTCGAAGAAGTTGTCGTCGACGCCGACGCGCTCCACCCCCAGCACCTCGCCCCAGATCTCCGCCAGCACCTCCTCGGCCGCGGTGCGCGGCGGCGCATACGGGCGCCCGGCCGCCGCGCCCTCCGGCGCCGGGAGCGCGCGGAGGTCCACCTTGCCGTTCGGCGTCAGCGGGAGCGCGTCCAGGACGACGAACGCGCCGGGGACCATGTAGTCCGGGAGGCGGTCGCGGCACCAGCGCCGCGCCGTCGCCGCCAGTTCGGCCGGCACCTCCCAGCGCTCGTCCCCGGCCGCGCCCGGGTCCGCGTCCGCGGCCTCGGCCGCGATCTCCGGGCGGCGGGCCCGCACGTCGAAGAGCGGCGTGCCCGCGAGCGCGCTGTCCTGGGTGATGGCGACCGCGTACCCGCGGCTCTCCAGGAGCGAGCGCACCCGGTCCAGCCGCCCGTCGGTGTCGTGCACCTCCAGCACCACCTGCCGCACCAGCGGCCAGTGCTCGTCGGCGAGCCCCTCCAGCACCTCGAGCTCGCTCTTCTCCACGTCCACCTTCAGCAGGTCGATCCGGCGCACGCCCTCGGCCCGGATCACGTCGGAGAGGGTCCGCAGCTCGCATTCGCAGCGCTCCACCCGGAGCCGCTCGTCCAGCAGCTCCTCCAGCGCGTCCGCGTCCACCGGCGCGTCGGCGGTGCCCACCAGGAACGAGCGCACCACTCCGCGCTCGTCGGCCGCGCTCGCGTGCTGGCCCGAGAGGACGGAAGCGTGGGGATAGTACGCGAACTCCGCCCGTCCGGGCCGCTCCGCGATGCCGCACGGGAAGAGCCGCGACCGGACGCCGTGCAGCTCCGCGTTCAGCGAGAGCACCTCGAACACGGGCGCGATCGGCTCGAAGGCGTAGACCGTGGCGCCGGGGCGGAGCCGAGCCACCTGGACCGTGAAGAGGCCGATGTTGGCGCCCACGTCGAAGACCACCGCGTCGGCCGGGAGGTGGACGCCGGCCCCGAGATAGCCGCCCTGCTCGAAGAGCTCGCGGTAGAGGAACTCGGTTTCGTGCGGGTTCAGCGACACGACCGGCATTCCGTTGGGCATCACGCTCACCGGATGCCCGGCCAGGCGGCCGCCCGCCTGCAGCCGCAGCAGCCGGCCCACGGTGCCGGCGCGCTCGGAGTCGGGCACCAGGTACGCGGCCAGCCGCTGGTCGCCGGGGACGTCCTCGCGCACCGTCACCACGGCCTCGCGCAGGGCGGGGTGGTTGAGGAGCACGCGCTCGATCTCGCCCGGCTCGATGCGGAAGCCGCGCACCTTCACCTGCTGGTCGCCGCGCCCCAGGTACTCCAGCTCGCCGTCGCCCCGCCGCCGCGCCAGGTCGCCCGAGCGGTAGAGGCGCGCGCCGGGCACGGAGCCGAACGGGTCCGGGACGAAGCGCTCCGCCGTCAGCGCGGGCCGCCCCAGGTAGCCGCGCGAGACGCCCGCGCCGCCGACGTGGATCTCCCCCGGCACGCCGAGCGGCACCGGCCGCAGCGCCCCGTCCAGCAGGTAGAGCCGCAGGTCGGGGATCGGCACGCCGATCACGCTCGCCTCGCCGCGCTCCACGTCCTCCCGGCGGATCGGGCGATAGGTGACGTGCACGGTGGTCTCGGTGATCCCGTACATGTTCACCAGCCGCGGGCGGTCGTCGCCGTGCCGCTCGATCCATGGCCGCAGCGCCTCCAGCGACAGCGCCTCGCCGCCGAAGATCACCCACTTCAGCGCCAGGGGACCGGCCTCGTCGCCCATCGTCCGGTCCGCCTCGATCAGCTGGCGGAAGGCGGAGGGCGTCTGGTTGAGCACCGTCACGCCCTCGCGCGACAGGAGCGCGCGGAACTCGTCCGGCGCGCGCGAGACCTCGAAGGGGACCACCACCAGGCGGCCCCCGTAGAGGAGCGCGCCCCAGATCTCCCACACCGAGAAGTCGAAGGCGGAGGAGTGGAAGAGCGTCCACACGTCGTCCCCGCCGAAGCCGAACCACGGCTCCGTCGCCTGCATCAGGCGCAGGACATGGCCGTGCGTGACCTGCACGCCCTTGGGACGGCCCGTGGAGCCGGAGGTGTAGATCACGTACGCCAGGTTCTGCGCCGCCGCGCCGCCGGCCGGGTCCAGCTGCGATTCCGCCTCGTCACCGGGCTCGGCCACGTCCAGGCAGACGACGGAAATGGACGGGGCCACCTCCTCCAGCCGCGCGCGGAGCGCCGCTTGGGTCAGCAGCACCCGCGCGCGCGCGTCCTCCAGCGTGTAGCGCAGCCGGTCCGCCGGGTAGCCGGGGTCCAGCGGCA
Source organism: Longimicrobium sp. (assembly GCA_036389795.1). NCBI lineage: Bacteria > Pseudomonadati > Gemmatimonadota > Longimicrobiia > Longimicrobiales > Longimicrobiaceae > Longimicrobium > Longimicrobium sp. Next base: position 32,662 of record DASVWD010000146.1, on the reverse strand, counting down.
CGTACGCGCCGCCCGCCTTCAGGATGGCCAGGATCCCCACCACCAGCTCCGCCGAGCGCTCCACGCACAGCGCCACCGCCGTCTCCGGGCCCACGCCCAGCCCGCGGAGGCGGCGCGCCAGCCGGCCGGACCGCTCGTCGAGCTCGGCGTACGTCAGCGTCTGGGCGCCGAAGGTGAGCGCCGGCGCGTGCGGCGTGCGCGCCGCCTGCTCGGCGAACCGCTCGTGAAGCGTGCCCTCGGGGACGATGGTCTCCGACGGGTTCCACGCTTCCAGCACCTGCCGCCGCTCGCCCTCGTCCAGCAGCTCCAGCTCCGACAGGCGGACGTCGGGGTCCGCCGCGACCTGCTCCAGCAGGCGCACCAGGTGCCCGGCCATCCGCCGCACCGTGGCGGCGTCGAAGAGCTCCTCGCGGTACGCGAGCGCGCCCTCCACGCGGTCACCCAGCTCCGTCAGCCCCAGCGCGAGGTCGAACTTCGCGATGCCGCTGCTGGAGGCGACGGGCTCGATCTCCGTCCCCTCCAGCCGCAGCTCGCCCTCGCCCGCGGACTGCTGCTCCAGCGAGAACGTCACCTGGAAGAGCGGCGTGTGCGCCAGGCTGCGCTCCACCTCCAGCTCCTCCACCAGCCGCTCGAAGGGGACGTCCTGGTTCGCCTGCGCCTCCAGCACCCCCTCGCGGACGCGCGCCAGCACCTCGCGGAAGGTGGGGTCGCCCTCCAGCCCGGTGCGGATGACCAGCGTGTTGACGAAGAAGCCGATCAGGCTCTCCGTCTCCAGCCGCGTGCGTCCCGCCACCGGCGTCCCTACGACCACGTCCTCGCCCGCGCCGTAGCGGCCGAGGAGCGAGCTCCACGCGGCCAGCAGCGCCATGTTCAGCGTGGCGCCCTCGCGCCGGCCGAGCTCGCGCAGCGCGCGCGACAGCTCCGGCCGGAGCGCGAAGCCGTGGCTCGCGCCACGCGGGCCCGCCACCGCGGGACGGGGGCGGTCGGTCGGCAGCTCCAGCACGGCGGGCGCGCCCGCCAGCCGCCGGCGCCAGTACGCCACCTGGCGGTCCAGCACCTCGCCCTCCAGCCAGCGCCGCTGCCACACCGCGTAGTCCGCGTACTGCACGGGCAGATCGGGGAGACGGGCTTCCTCGCCGCGGATCCGGGCGGCGTAGAGGGCGGACACCTCGCGCACCAGCAGCGCGACCGACCACTCGTCGCTCGCGATGTGGTGCATGGTGAAGAGGCCCACCGCCTCGCGCGGCTCCAGCCGCAGCAGCGCGCCGCGCAGCACCGGCCCCCGCGCCAGGTCGAACGGCCGCGCCGCCTCCTCGCGCGCCAGCCCCTCCACCGCGGCCTCGCGCTCCGCCTCGCCCAGCGCGGAGAGGTCGACCACCGGCAGCGGCACCGGCGCGGGACCCGCGATCCGCTGCACCGCTCGCCCGTCCGCGCCCACGCCGAAGGTGGTGCGCAGCACCTCGTGGCGCCGCACCACCTCCGTGAGCGCCCAGGCGAGCGCCGCCGCGTCCAGCCCGCCGCGCATCCTGAGCGCCACGGGGATGTTGTAGGCCGCGCTCCCGGGCTCCAGCTGGTCCACGAACCACAGCCGCTGCTGGGCGAAGGAGAGCGGCAGCTCGCCGTCGCGCGGGACGGGGACGACCGGCGGCGCCTGCACCCCGGCGCCCGCGCCACGCAGCGCATCCACGCGCGCGGCGAGCCCCGCCACGGTCTGCGCCTCGAAGAGCGCCCGCAGGGGCAGCTCGATCCGGAACGCCTCCCGCGCGCGGGACGTCACCCGCGTGGCGATCAGCGAGTGACCGCCCAGCGCGAAGAAGTTCTCCTCCACCCCCACCCGCTCCAGCCCCAGCACCTCCGCCCAGATCCCCGCCAGCACCTCCTCCGTCGGCGTGCGCGGGGCGGCGTACGCCTCGTCGCGCGACGGGTCGTGCTCGGGCGCGGGGAGCGCGCGGCGGTCCACCTTCCCGTTCGGCGTGAGCGGGATGCGGTCGAGCACCACGAACGCGCCCGGCACCATGTAGTCGGGGAGCCGCCGGGAGAGGTGCGCGCGCAGCGCGCCCGGCTCCGGCCGGGTCCCGTCGCGCGCCACCACGTACGCCACCAGCCGGCGGTCGCCGGGCACGTCCTCGCGCGCCACGACGACGGCTTCGCCCACGGCGGGATGGCCGGTGAGGACGCTCTCGATCTCCCCCGGCTCGATGCGGTAGCCGCGCACCTTCACCTGCTCGTCGGCGCGCCCCAGGAACTCCAGCTCCCCGTCCGCGCGCCAGCGCGCCCGGTCGCCCGTCCGGTACAGCCGCGCGCCGCGGTCGGCGGAGAACGGGTCGGGGACGAAGCGCTGCGCCGTCAGCGCACGCCGTCCCAGGTAGCCGCGCGCCACCCCCTCGCCGCCGATGTACATCTCCCCGGGAACGCCGACGGGCACCGGCCGCAGCCCCGCGTCCAGCACGTAGACGCGCTGGTTGGCGATCGGGCTGCCGATCGGAAGCTCGCCCTCCCCCGCGTCCTGGCCCGCCGGGAGGCGGTGGATGCTGGTGGTGACCGTCGTCTCCGTCAGGCCGAAGACGTGGATCAGCTCGCATCCGGTCTCCCGCCAGGCCCGCAGCCGCTCCGGGAGCACCCGCTCGCCGCCCATCAGCACGCGGCGCAGGGTCCCCGGCAGACGGAGCCCGTCCTCGGAGAGCGTGCGCACCCACTCGTGCCAGTAGGCGGTCGGCAGCTCCATCACGCTCACCGACGCTTCGTCCACCACCCGCGCCAGCTCCGCCGGCTCCAGCAGCTCGGCACGGCTCACCACCACGGCCGCGCCGCTCACCAGCGCGGGGAACACCTCCTCGATCACCACGTCGAAGCCCGGCGAGGCGAACTGGAGCATCCGCTCGCCTTCGCCCAGCTCCAGCAGCCGCGCCATCTCCACCGCGTAGCCGGACACGCTCCCGTGCTCGACGGCCACGCCCTTCGGACGGCCGGTGGAGCCGGAGGTGTAGATGACGTACGCCAGGTTGCGGACGCCGGCCCGGCCGTGCGGGTTCCACGCGGGGCGGCGCGCGATCGACTCCCGCTTCTCGTCCAGGCACACCACCGTCGTGCGCCGGGGAGCCCCGTCCCCCAGCCGCTCGCGCAGCGCCGTGTCCGTCAGCAGCACGCGCGCGCCGGAATCCTCCAGGAGGTACAGCAGCCGCTCGCGGGGATAGGCGGGATCGAGCGGCAGGAAGGCGCCCCCTGCCTTCAGCACCGCCAGCATCGCCACGATCAGCTCCGGCGAGCGCTCGAGGCAGATCGCGACGACCACCTCCGCGCCCACGCCCATGCGCCGGAGGTAGCGCGCCAGCCGGTTGGCGCGCGCGTTCAGCTCGCGGTAGGTGAGCACCCCGCCGTCGTAGACCACCGCCGCCGCGCCGCGCGTGCGGGCCACCTGCCGCTCGAAGAGCTCGTGCACGCAGCGGTCGCGCGGGGAGGGGCGCTCCGTCGCGTTCCACTCCTCCACCACCCGCCGCCGCTCCGCCTCGTCCAGCAGGTCGACGTCAGACAGCCGCGCGTCGGGATCGGCCGCCACGGCCTCCAGCAGCCGCACCAGGTGCCCGGCCATGCGCGCCACGGTCGCCGCGTCGAACAGGTCCGCGCGGTACTCCAGCCCGCCGGCCAGCCCCTCGCCCTCCTCCCCCAGCAGCAGCGACAGGTCGTACGGCGTGGCCCCGCTGTCCGGCGGCAGCGCCTCGATCTCCAGCCCCTCCAGCTCCAGCCGGTCCGCCGCGGGCGCCTGCAGGGTGAACATCACCTGGAAGAGCGGCGTGTGCGCCAGCGTGCGCTCCACCGCCAGCTCGTCCACCAGCCGCTCGAACGGCAGCTCCTGGTGCGCCTGGGCCCCGAGCACGTTCTCGCGCACCCGGCCCAGGAGCTCGCGGAAGGTGGAATCGCCCTCCACCCCGGTGCGGATCACCAGCATGTTCACGAAGAAGCCGATCAGGCCCTCCGTCTCCAGCCGCGTGCGCCCGGCCACCGGCGTGCCGACGACCACGTCCTCGCCCGCGCCGTAGCGCGCGAGGAGCGCCTGCCAGGCCGCCAGCAGCGTCATGAAGAGCGTGGCCCCCTCGCGGCGGCCCACCTCGCGCAGGCGCGCGGCCAGCGCCGGCGAGAGCGCGAGGGCGTGCCGCGCGCCGCGCTCGCTCGCCACGGCCGGGCGCGGGCGGTCCGTCGGCAGGTCGATGACCGCCGGCGCGCCCGCCAGCCGCTCGCGCCAGTAGGCCAGCTGCCGCTCCAGCAGCTCGCCCTGCAGCCGGTCGCGCTGCCACGCCGCGTAGTCCGCGTACTGCACCGGCAGCTCGGGGAGGCGCGCATCCTCCCCGCGCGCCCGCGCCGTGTAGAGCGCCGACACCTCGCGCACCAGCAGCCCCACCGACCATTCGTCGCTGACGATGTGGTGCATGGTGAAGAGCCCCACCGCCTCGGCCGGCTCCAGCCGCAGCAGCGTGCAGCGCAGCACCGGCCCGCGGGCGAGGTCGAACGGCCGCGCCGCCTCCTCGCGCGCCAGCCGCTCCACCACGGCCTCGCGCGCCGCCGCGTCCACCGCCGAGAGATCCACCACCGGGAGGCGCAGCGGCGCCGGCTCGCCGATCACCTGCACCGGCTCGCCGCCCGCGCCCACGCGGAAGGTGGTGCGCAGCACCTCGTGGCGCCGCGCCACCTCCGTGAGCGCCGACGCCAGCGCCGCCGCGTCCAGCCGGCCGCGCATCCGGAGCGCCACGGGGACGTTGTACGCCGCGCTCCCCGGCTCCAGCTGGTCGAGGAACCACAGCCGCTGCTGCGCGAAGGAGAGCGGCAGCTCGCCGGTACGCTCGACCCGGATGAGCCCGAGGTCCTCCGGCCCGCGGATCCCCTCCCGGCCGAAGAAGTGCGGCAGCAGGGCCAGTCGTTCGAGCGAGAGCGTCATGGGTGCGATGGGAAGGGCTGGGTGGAACGGAGCTCGAAAGAGGAGGAGCCCGGACGGGCTCGTGGGTGTAGCGTGGCCGCGCGGACCGGCCGCGTCAGCTCGCCGCGCCGGCGGCCGCGAGTCCTGCGGCCGCCCCGGCCTGGCGCACCTCGTCGTCGGACATCGAGAGGACGGTGAGGACGATGCGGGCCATGCGCTCGGTGAGGCCCGGCTCGCGCTCCCGCTCGACGATGACCCGCGCCAGCCCCGCCACGGTGGGCTCCTCGAACAGGGCGCGCAGCGGAAGCTCGACCTGCAGCGTCTGCCGGATCCGGGTGACGAACTGCGTGGCCGTGAGGGAGTGCCCGCCCAGCGAGAAGAAGTCGTCCTCCACTCCCACCCGCTCGATCCCGAGCAGGTCGGCCAGGAGCATCGCGAGCACCTCCTCGACCGCGCTGCGCGGCGCCACGTAGCGCGCCCCCGGCTCCGCCCCGCCCTCCGGGGCCGGGAGGGCGCGACGGTCCACCTTGCCGTTGGGCGAGAGCGGGAGCGCCTCCAGCGCGACGAACGCGCCCGGGACCATGTAGTCGGGAAGCCCCCCGGCGAGGTGCGCCCTGAGCGCGTCCGCGCCGGGCCAGTCGCCCTCCGCGACGACGTAGGCGACCAGCGCCCCGCCGCGCACCGCCACGGCGGCGTCGCGCACGGCCGGGTGCCGCCGCAGCGCGCCCTCGACCTCCCCCGGCTCCACGCGGTAGCCGCGGACCTTCACCTGCTCGTCCACGCGGCCGACGAACTCCAGCTCGCCGTCCGCGCGCCGGCGCACCCGGTCGCCCGAGCGGTAGAGCCGCCCGCCGGGCACGGAGCCGAAGGGATCGGGGACGAAGCGCTCCGCCGTCAGCGCCGGGCGCCCCAGGTAGCCGCGCGCCAGCCCCTCGCCGCCCACCAGGAGCTCGCCGGGAACGCCGGCGGGCACGGGCCTCATCCCCCGGTCCACCACGTACAGCCGCACGTTCGCGATCGGCCGCCCCAGCCCCACCGGCCTCGTCCCGTCGATCCGGGCGACGGTCGTGTTGACCGTCGCCTCCGTGGGGCCGTAGTGATTCCAGATCTCCACGCCGGGGAAGCGCGCCAGCGTCCGGCCGACGAGCTCCTCGCTCAGCGCCTCGCCGCCCAGCAGCACCTTCTCCAGGCCGGGGAGATCCGCGTCCCCCGCCTCCACCTGCTCCATCAGCATCGCCCACAGCGACGGCACGCCGCCGAAGACCAGCCGCTCGCGCCCGTCCAGCGCCTTCGCGAGCTCGGCGGGCTCCCGCAGCACCTCTTCGGGGAGGAGCCGCACCCGGCCGCCGGAGAGGAGCGGGGGGTAGATCTGCCGCACCGCCGCGTCGAAGGAGAGGCGGCTGATCAGAGGCAGGTCGTACGATCCACCGCCCAGCACCTCCGCGCCGAACCAGGTGAGGTAGTTCACCAGGCTCCCGTGCCGGATCGCCGCGCCCTTCGGCTGGCCCGTGGACCCGGAGGTGTAGACCACGTACGCCAGGTTCTCCGGCCGCACCCCGGTCGCGACGCGCGAATCGTCCTCGGCTTCCAGGCCGGCGTCGTCCGCGTCCAGGAGCAGCACCCGGTCGTCCGCGAGCGCCTCCGCGCCGGCGCGCTCCAGCAGCGCGCGCTCGGCCACGAGGACGCGCGCGCCGGAGTCCTCGCGCATGTAGCGCAGCCGCTCGGGCGGATACGCCGGGTCGAGCGGGAGGTACGCGCCGCCCGCCTTGAGGACGGCGAGGACCGCCACGACGAGGTCGGGCGTGCGGTCGAGGCAGACCGCGACGACCGCCTCCGGGCCCACGCCCATGCGGCGGAGGCGGCGCGCCAGGCGGTTGGCCCGCGCCTCCAGCTCCCCGTAGCTCAGCACCTCGCCGCCCAGCTCCACCGCGGCGGCGAGCGGCGTGCGCGCGGCCTGCGCCTCGAAGAGCTGGTGGACGCAGAGGTCGCGGGGATACGCCCGCTCCGTCGCGTTCCACTCCTCCAGCATCCGCCGCCGCTCCGCATCGTCCAGCACTTCCACCCCCGACAGGCGCGCGTCGGGGTCCGCCGCGACGGCCTCCAGCAGGCGCACCAGGTGCCCGCTCATCCGCTCCACGGTGGACGCGTCGAAGAGGGCGGTGCGGTACTTCAGCGAGCACTGCAGCCGCCCGCCGGATTCGGCCACGCCCAGGGCCAGGTCGAACTTGGCCGTCCCGCCCTCCAACTCCAGGGGCTCGATCTCCACCGCGCCCAGCCGCAGCTCCTCCTCGCCGGCCGAGGGGTCGAGCGAGAACACCACCTGGAAGAGCGGCGTGTGCGCCAGGCTGCGCTCCGCCGCCAGCTCGTCCACCAGCCGCTCGAAGGGGACCTCCTGGTTCGCGTGCGCCTCCAGCACCCGCTCCCGCACGCGCGCCAGCGCCTCGCGGAAGGTGGGGTCGCCCTCGAAGCCGGTGCGGATCACCAGCATGTTGACGAAGAAGCCGATCAGCCCCTCCGTCTCCAGCCGCGTGCGGCCGGCCACCGGCGCGCCCACGACGATGTCGTCGCCCGCGCCGTAGCGGGCCAGCAGCGCCTGCCACGCGGCCAAGAGCGTCATGAAGAGCGTGGCCCCCTCGCGGCGGCCCACCGCGCGGAGCGCGCGCGACAGCTCCGGAGAGAGCGCGAAGGCGTGCCTCGCGCCCCGCTCGCCGGCGACGGCGGCGCGCGGCCGGTCCGTCGGCAGGTCGATGACCGCGGGCGCACCCGCCAGCCGCTCGCGCCAGTAGGCCAGCTGCCGGTCGAGCACGTCGCTCCGCAGCCGGTCGCGCTGCCAGGCCGCGTAGTCCGCGTACTGCACGGGGAGGTCGGGGAGATCGGCATCCTCCCCACGCACCCGCGCCGCGTAGAGGGCGGACACCTCGCGCACCAGCAGCCCCGCCGACCACTCGTCGCTCACGATGTGGTGCAGGGTGAAGAGGCCGACGGCCTCCGCCGGCGCCAGCCGCAGCAGCGTGCACCGCAGCACCGGCCCGCGCGCCAGGTCGAACGGGCGCGCCGCCTCCGCCCGCGCCAGCCGCTCGACCGCCGCCTCCCGCGCCCGGGGGCCCAGGTTCGACAGGTCCGCCACCGGGAGCCGCACCGGCCCGGCCGGCCCGATCACCTGCACGGGGCGGCCGTCCACGGTGGCGAAGGTGGTGCGCAGCACCTCGTGGCGCCGCACCACCTCGGAGAGCGCCCAGGCGAGCGCCTCCGCGTCCAGCGCGCCGCGCAGCCTGAGCGCCACGGAGACGTTGTAGGCCGCGCTCCCCGGCTCCAGCTGGTCGATGAACCACAGCCGCTGCTGCGCGAACGAGAGCGGCAGCTCGCCGTCGCGCGGGACGGGGACGATGGGCGGCGCCTCGACCCCGGCTTCGGAGCCGCGCAGCGCATCCACGCGCGCGGCGAGCCCGGCCACCGTCTGCGCCTCGAAGAGCGCCCGCAGCGGCAGCTCCACGCCCAGCGCCTCCCGCGCGCGGGACGTCACCCGCGTGGCGACGAGCGAGTGGCCGCCCAGGGCGAAGAAGTTCTCCTCCACGCCCACCCGCTCCAGCCCCAGCACCTCCGCCCAGATCTCCGCCAGCACCTCCTCCGCCGGGGTGCGCGGGGCGACGTACGCCTCGTCGCGCGACGGGTCGTGCTCGGGCGCGGGGAGCGCGCGGCGGTCCACCTTCCCGTTGGGGGTCAGCGGCAGGCGGTCGACGACGACGAACGAGCCCGGGACCATGTAGTCGGGGAGCCGTCCGGAGAGGTGGGCGCGCAGTTCGGAGGCGCGGGGATCGGAGCCGTCGCGCGCCACCACGTAGGCCACCAGCCGCCGATCGCCGGGCGCGTCCTCGCGCGCCACGACGACGGCCGCGCCCACGGCGGGATGGCCGGCGAGAACGCTCTCGATCTCCCCCGGCTCGATGCGGTAGCCGCGCACCTTCACCTGCTCGTCCACGCGCCCCAGGAACTCCAGCTCCCCGTCCTCGCGCCAGCGTGCCCGGTCGCCCGTGCGGTACAGCCGCGCGCCGCGGTCGGCCGAGAACGGATCGGGGACGAAGCGGTCCGCCGTCAGCGCCGCGCGCCGCAGGTAGCCGCGCGCCACCCCCTCGCCGCCGATGTACATCTCCCCGGGAACGCCGACGGGCACCGGCCGGAACCCCTCGTCCAGCACGTAGACGCGCTGGCTCGCGATCGGCCGCCCGATCGGCAGCTCGCCCTCCCCCGCCTGGCCCGCCGGGAGGCGGTGGATGCTGGTGGTGACCGTCGTCTCCGTCAGCCCGAAGACGTGGACCAGCTCGCAGCCGATCTCCCGCCACTGCCGCAGCCGCTCCGGGAGCACGCGCTCGCCGCCCATCAGCACCCGCCGCAGCGTCGCCGGGAGACGGAGCCCGTCCTCCGCCATCGCGCGCACCCACTCGTGCCAGTAGGCGGTCGGCAGCTCCATCACGCTGACGGATGTTTCGTCGATCACCCGCGCCAGCTCCGCCGGCTGCAGCAGCTCCGCGCGGCTCACGACGACGGCGGCGCCGCTCACCAGCGCCGGGAACACCTCTTCGATCACGACGTCGAAGCCGGGCGAGGCGAACTGGAGCATCCGCTCCCCTTCCCCGAGCTCCAGCAGCCGCGCCATCTCCGCCGCGTAGCCCGACGCGCTCCCGTGCTCGACGGCCACGCCCTTCGGCCGCCCGGTGGAGCCGGAGGTGTAGATGACGTACGCCAGGTTGCGCGAGCCGACGCGGCCGTGGGGGTTCCACGCGGGGCGGCGCGCGATCGATTCCCGCTTCTCATCCACGCAGAGCACCATCGTGCGCCGCGGCGCCATCCCGTCCTCCAGCCGCTCGCGCAGCGCCGTGTCCGTCAGCAGCACGCGGGCGCCGGAGTCCTCCAGGAGATACAGCAGCCGCTCGCGGGGATACGCGGGGTCGAGCGGGAGGAAGGCGCCGCCGGCCTTCATCACCGCCAGCATGGCGATGATCATCTCCGGCGAGCGCTCCAGGCACACCGCGACCACCACCTCCGCGCCGACTCCGAGGCGGCGGAGGTAGCGCGCCATCCGGTTGGCCCGCGTGTTCAGCTCGCGGTAGGTCAGGCTCCCGCCCTCCCAGACCACCGCCGCCGCGCCGCGCGTGCGGGCGACCTGCTGCTCGAAGAGCTCGTGCAGGCAGCGGCCGCGGGGAGAGGGAGGCTCCGCCGCGTTCCACTCCTCCACCACCCGCCGCCGCTCCGCCTCGTCGAGCAGGTCGACGTCCCAGAGGCGCGCGTCGGGATCGGCCGCCACGGCCTCCAGCAGCCGCACCAGGTGGCCGGCCATCCGCTCCGCAGTGGACGGATCGAAGAGGTCCGCGCGGTACTCCAGCGCGCCGGACAGCCCCTCGCCCTCCTCGCCCAGCACGAGCGACAGGTCGTAGGGCGTGGCCCCGCTCTCCGCCGGCAGCGGCTCGAGCTCCAGCCCCTCCAGCGCCAGCCGGTCCGTGACCGGGCTCTGGAAGGCGAACATCACCTGGAAGAGCGGCGTGTGCGCCAGGGTGCGCTCCACCGCCAGCTCGTCCATCAGCCGCTCGAAGGGAAGCTCCTGGTGCGCCTGCGCCCCGAGCACGTTCTCGCGCACCCGCCCGAGCACCTCGCGGAACGTCGCATCCCGCTCCACGCCGGTGCGGATCACCAGCATGTTCACGAAGAAGCCGATCAGCCCTTCCGTCTCCAGCCGCGTGCGCCCGGCCACCGGCGTCCCGACGACCACGTCCTCCCCCGCGCCGTAGCGCGCCAGGAGCGCCTGCCACGCCGCCAGCAGCGTCATGAACAGCGTCGCGCCCTCGCGGCGGCCCACCTCGCGCAGCGCCGCCGCCAGCCGCGGGCTCACCGCGAAGCTCCACGCGCCGCCCCGCTCGCTCGCCACCGCCGGGCGCGGGCGGTCCGTCGGCAGGTCGATGACCGCGGGCGCGCCGGCCAGCCGCTCGCGCCAGTAGCCCAGCTGCCGCTCCAGCACCTCGCCCTGGAGCCGTTCCCGCTGCCACGCCGCGTAGTCCGCGTACTGCACCGGGAGATCAGGGAGACGCGCATCCTCCCCCCGCACCCGCGCCGCGTACAGCGCGGAGATCTCGCCTACCAGCAGCCCCGCCGACCACTCGTCGCTCACGATGTGGTGCAGGGTGAAGAGGCCGACCGCCTCCTCCGCGCCGAGCCGCAGGAGCGTGCAGCGCAGCACCGGGCCGTGGGCAAGGTCGAACGGCCGCGCCGCCTCCTCGCGCATCCGCCGCTCCACCTCCGCCTCCCGCTCCGCCGCGCCGACGCCGGACAGGTCCACCACCGCCAGCGGCACCGGCGCCGGCTCGCCGATCACCTGCACGGGCTCGCCGTCGGCGCCCATGCGGAAGGTGGTGCGCAGCACCTCGTGGCGCCGCGCCACCTCCGCGATCGCCCACGACAGCGCGCCGGCGTCGAGCCGGCCGCGCATCCGGAGCGCCACGGGGACGTTGTAGGCCGCGCTCTCCGGCTCCAGCTGGTGGAGGAACCAGAGCCGCTGCTGCGCGAAGGAGAGCGGCAGCTCGCCGTCGCGGGAGACGGGGACCACCGGCGGCGCGTCCGCCTCGGGGGCGGAGCCGCGCAGGGCGTCCACGCGCGCGGCCAGCGCCCGCACCGTCTGCTCCTCGAAGAGGGCGCGCAGCGGCAGCTCCACCCCGAAGGCCTTCCGCGCGCGGGAGACCACGCGCGTGGCCGAGAGCGAGTGCCCGCCCAGCTCGAAGAAGTTCTCCTCCGCGCCGATGCGCTCCACCCCCAGCACCTCGCACCAGATCCCCGCCAGCACCTCCTCGGCGGGAGTGCGGGGGGCGGCGTCCGCGCCGTCCTCCGTCGCGTCGCGCACGGGCGCGGGGAGGGCGCGCCGGTCCACCTTCCCGTTCGGGGAGAGCGGGAGCGCCTCCAGGGCGACGAACGCGCCCGGCACCATGTAGTCGGGAAGCCGCCCGGCGAGGTGCGCCCTGAGCGCGTCCGCGCCCGGCCAGTCGCCCTCGGCCACGACGTAGGCGACGAGCCCGCCGTCGCGCGCCACCACCGCGGCCTCGCGCACGGCCGGGTGCCGCCGCAGCGCGCCCTCGATCTCCCCCGGCTCCACGCGGTAGCCGCGCACCTTCACCTGCTCGTCCACGCGGCCCACGAACTCCAGCTCCCCGTCCGCCGTCCAGCGGACCCGGTCGCCCGAGCGGTACAGCCGCCCGCCCGGCTCCGCGCCGAAGGGATCGGGGACGAAGCGCTCCGCCGTCAGCCCCGGGCGCCCCAGGTAGCCGCGCGCCAGCCCCTCGCCGCCCACCAGGAGCTCGCCGGGAACGCCGGCGGGCACGGGCCGCCCCGCGCCGTCCACCACGTACAGCCGCACGTTGGCGATCGGCCGCCCCAGGCCGATCGGCCGCGTCCCGTCGATCCGGGCCGCGGTCGTGTTGACCGTCGCCTCCGTCGGTCCGTAGTGGTTCCAGATCTCCACGCCGGGGAAGCGCGCCAGCGTCCGCGCCACCAGCTCCTCGCTCAGCGCCTCGCCGCCCAGCAGCACCTTCTCCAGCCCGGGGAGATCCGCGTCCCCCGCCTCCACCTGCTCCATCAGCATCGCCCACAGCGACGGCACGCCGCCGAAGACCAGGCGCTCGCGCCCGTCCAGCGCCTTCGCGAGATCGACGGGCTCCCGCAGCACCGCTTCGGGGAGGAGCCGCACCCGGCCGCCAGAGAGGAGCGGCGGGTAGATCTGCCGCACCGCCGCGTCGAAGGAGAGGCGGCTGATCAGCGGCAGGTCGTACGCGGCTCCGCCCAGCACTTCGGCGCCGAACCAGGTGAGGTAGTTGACGAGGCTGGCGTGCCGAATCGCCGCGCCCTTGGGCTGGCCCGTCGACCCGGAGGTGTAGACGACGTACGCCAGGTTCTCCGGCCGCACCCCTGTCGCGACGCGCGAGTCGTCCTCGGCCGCGAGGCCAGCGTCGTCGAGAAGGAGCAACCGGTCGTCGGCGAGCGCCTCCGCGCCGGCCCGCTCCAGCAGGGCGCGCTGCGCCACGAGGACCCGCGCGCCGGAGTCCTCGCGCATGTAGCGCAGCCGCTCGGGCGGATACGCCGGGTCGAGCGGGAGGTACGCGCCGCCCGCCTTGAGGATGCCCAGGATCCCGACGACCAGGTCCGGCGTGCGATCCACGCACAGGGCGACGACCGTCTCCGGGCCCACGCCCATGCGGCGGAGGCGGCGCGCCAGGCGGTTGGCCTGCGCCTCCAGCTCCGCGTAGCTCAGCACCTCGCCGCCCAGCTCCACCGCGGCCGCGTGCGGCGTGCGCGCGGCCTGCGCCTCGAAGAGCTGGTGGACGCAGAGGTCGCGCGGGTACTCCCGCTCCGTGGCGTTCCACTCCTCCAGCACGCGCCGACGCTCGGCGCCGTCCATCAGCTCCACGGCGGAGAGGCGCAGGCCGGGATCGTCCGCGACGCCCTCCAGGAGGCGGACGAAGTGCCCGGCCACGCGCTCCGCGGTGGCGGCGTCGAACAGGTCCGTCCGGTACGTCAGGTGGCCGGCGAGGCTCCCGCCCTCGTCGGCCATGCGCAGCACCAGGTCGAACGTCGTCGTGGCGGCGCCGGCGTCCAGCCGCTCGGCCTCGATCCCTGGCAGGCCGACGGGGCCGCGCGGGTTCTCCAGCGTGAACACCACCTGGAAGAGCGGGGTGTGCGCCAGCGAGCGCTCCACCTCCATCGCCTCCACCAGCCGCTCGAAGGGGAGGTCCTGGTGCGCCTGCGCCTCCAGCACGCCTTCGCGGACGCGCCCGACGAGCTCGCGGAACGCCGGGTCTCCCTCCACCCCGGTGCGGATCATCAGCATGTTGACGAAGAAGCCGATCAGCCCCTCCGTCTCCCGCCGCGTGCGGCCGGCCACCGGCGTCCCCACCACCACGTCGTCGCCCGCCCCGTAGCGGGCCAGGAGCGCCTGCCAGGCGGCCAGCAGCGTCATGAAGAGCGTCGCGCCCTCGCGCCGCCCCACCTCGCGCAGCTTCGCGGCGGCCGCGGCGGGGACGGCGAAGCGGATGACGCCGCCGCGGTCGCCCGCCACCGCCGGACGCGGCCGGTCCGTCGGCAGCTCCAGGACCGTGGGCGCGCCGGCCAGCCGGCCCCGCCAGTAGGCGATCTGCCGCTCCAGCGCCTCGCCCTCCAGCCAGCGGCGCTGCCACACCGCGTAGTCGGCGTACTGCACGGGGAGGTCGGGGAGGCCGGCGCTCCCGCCCGCCACCCGCGCCCCGTAGAGCGCGGAGACCTCGCGCACCAGGATCTCCGCCGAGGCGTCGTCGCTGGCGGAGTGGTGCATGGTGAAGAGGAAGACGGAGTCCGCCGCGCCCAGCCGCAGCAGGGCGCAGCGCAGCACCGGCCCCCGCGCCAGGTCGAACGGCCGCGCCGCCTCCTCGCGCGCCAGCCTCCCGGCGAGCGCCTCGCGGGCGGGCGCCTCCACGGCCGACAGGTCGACCACGGGAAGCGGCACCGGGCGCGCCTCGCCGATCACCTGCACCGGCTCGCCGTCGGCGTCCACGCCGAAGGTGGTGCGCAGCACCTCGTGCCGACGGACCACCTCGCCGAGCGCCCAGACAAGCGCGGCGTCGTCGAGCTCCCCGCGCAGCCGGAGCGCCACGGGGACGTTGTAGACGGCGCTCCCCGGCTCCTGCTGGTCGATGAACCACAGCCGCCGCTGCGCGAACGACAGCGGCGGAGGGCCGTCGCGGGGCACGGGGACCACCGGCGGGGCGGCGGGCGCGGCGCCGGGCCCGCGCAGCGCCTCCACCGCGCGGGCCAGCGCGGCCACGGTGGGCGCGTCGAAGAAGGCGCGCAGCGGGAGCTCCGCCCCGAACGCCTCGCGCACCCGCGCGATCACCCGCGTGGCCATCAGCGAGTGCCCGCCGAGCGCGAAGAAGTCCTCGTCCGTCCCCACCGCGTCCGTGCCCAGCACCTCGCACCAGATCGCCGCCAGCACCTCCTCGGCCGCCGTGCGCGGGGCCGTGCGGACGGCGGCGCGCCCCGCTTCGCGCTCGGGCGCGGGGAGCGCCGCGCGGTCCACCTTCCCGTTGGCGGTGAGCGGGAGCGCGTCGAGCGCCACCAGGTGCGCCGGGACCATGTGCTCGGGGAGGCGCGCGGCCAGGAAGCGCCGGGCGTCGCGCACGAGCGCCTCCGGGTGGCTCCACTCTGGCCCGTTCTCCGCCGCGCGCGCGGGGGCCACGGCGGGCTCGCCCTCGCGCACCGCGTACAGGAGGTACTGCGCCGCCTCGGGCGACGACGCCAGCTCGGCCCGGACGCCGAAGCCGCGCCCGCGCAGGATGGAGGCGATCCGCTCCACCTCGCCGTCGACGTCCTGCACCTCCATCACCACCCGGCGGATCTTCGGCCAGTCATGGTCGGCGATCCCCGCCAGCACCTCCAGCTCGCTCCGCTGCACGTCCACCTTCAGCAGGTCGATCCTCTCCACCCCGTGCTCGCGGATGAGGGAGGAGAGGGTGCGGATCTCCGCCGGGTAGTCGCGGGCGGCCAGGCGCTCGTCCAGCAGCTCCTCGAGCGCGGCGTCGGAGAGGCCGGCGCCCCCGTCGGCGCGGAGCTGGTCGCGGACGAAGGCGCGCACCACCTCCTTCTCCCGCTCGCGGTCGGGGTAGCGCCCGGAGACCAGGCTCAGGTGCGGGTAGAAGGCGAAGGTGGCGCGCCCCTCCTCGCGCCCCAGCCCCGCCTCCACCACGCGGGCGTTCAGCCCGTGCAGCTGCGCGTTGGCGCGCAGGATCTCGGCGATGGGGGGGAGCGGCTCCACGGCGAAGATGCGCGCGCCCGGCGAGAGCCGCGCGGCCAGGAGCGAGAAGAGGCCGATGTTGGCGCCCACGTCGAAGACGGTGGCGTCCTCGGGGAGCGCGATCCCGTGCCGGAAGTACTCCCGCTCCTCGAAGATCCCGCGGTAGAGGTAGTCCGTCTCGCCGGGATTGAGGTGGAAGACCGTGAGCCCGTTCGGCAGCTCGTGCCAGGCCAGGCGCCGGGTGGCCGGCGCGCGCCGCATCTGCGCGAAGCGGCGGACGGCGGCGGCGGGGCCGCCGGGGACCACGTACGCGGCCAAGCGCAGCTCGCCCCCCTCGCCGAGCGGCACCACCACGGCGCGCTCCACGCCGGGATGCTCCTCCAGCGCGGCCTCGACCTCCCCCGGCTCCACCCGGAAGCCGCGCACCTTCACCTGGTGGTCGCGCCGCCCCAGGAACTCCAGCGCGCCGCCGGCCAGGAAGCGCACCCGGTCGCCGGTGCGGTACATCCGCGCGCCCGGCGCCGACGGGTCGGGGACGAAGCGCTCCGCCGTGGCCCCCGGCCGACCCAGGTACCCGCGCGCCACCCCGGCGCCGCCGATGTACAGCTCGCCCGGGACGCCGGCGGGGACGGCGCGCATCCGCTCGTCCAGCACCCGGACGCGCGCGCCGCCCAGCGGCCGCCCGATCGGCACCGTCGCCGCGCCGTCGGGCCGCGCGTCCGGATCGACCGGGTACACGGTGGCGCCGACCGTTGTCTCCGTGGGCCCGTAGTGGTTGAAGATGCGGCAGCCGGGGGCGAGGGCGCGCACGGCGTCCACCAGCCCCCAGGGAAGCGCCTCGCCGCCCAGCACCAGCCGGGCGCGCGGGAGGATCGCCGCCCGGCGGTCCGCCAGCAGCGCGCCCAGGTGCGACGGGACGATCTTGAGCGCGCCCGCCGGCGCTTTCGCGAACTCCGCCGCCAGCGCCCCCGGGTCCGCCGCCGCGTCGGCGGGGACCACGTGGAGGGCGCGGCCCAGGCAGAGCGCGGGGAAGAGCGCCGTGTGCCCCAGGTCCGCCGCGAAGGTGGAGACCAGCGCGAAGCTCTCGGCCTCCTCCAGCTCCAGCGCCGCGACCGCGGCGTCGACGTAGCCCGCCAGCTGCCGGTGCTCGACCGCGACGGCTTTCGGCGTGCCCGTGGAGCCCGAGGTGAACAGGACGTACGCGAGGTTTTCGGGAGACACGGACGGCGCGGGACCGGCGGAGACGTGGTCCTCCCCGGCGTCCACCGCGTCGATGCGCACGATCGTGGACGCGACGCCGGCGAGCGCGTCCGCGCCGTCTCCCGCCGTGACGACCGCGCGCGGGCGGGCGGAGGCGAGGAGCGCCGCCACCCGCTCGGCGGGCCAGGCGGGATCGAGCGGGAGATAGGCGCCGCCGGCCTTCCACGCGGCTAGGATCGCCACCACGAAGTCGGGGGAGCGCGGCAGGTGGAGGGCGACGATCTCCTCCGGCCCCACGCCCGCCGCGCGGAGGCGGACCGCCAGCCGCTCCGCCGCCGCGTCCAGCTCCGCGCAGGTCAGCGTCCGGCCGCCGCCCGTCACCGCCACGGCGTCCGGCGTCCGCGCCGCCTGGGCCGCGATCCGCTCGGGGACGGAGGCCGACGGGAGCGGGCGCCCGGTGCCGCCCCACTCCTCCAGCCGCCGCCGCTCCGCCCCGCCGACGATCTCCAGGTCGCCCGCGGCGCGGTCCGGCGCGTCCGCCGCGTCGGCGAGGAGAGCGAGGAGCGCATCCCCCAGCCGCTCCGCGTCGCCCGCGGCCAGGCGCGACGCGTCGTGGTACAGCTCCGCCGCCATCCCGCCCTCCGCGTCGGCCACCCGCAGCCGGGCGACGGAGCGGTCGGTGCAGGAGAACTCCGGGACGACGTCGATCCGCCCCCCGTCCGCGGCGACGGAGCTCGGCCCGCGCGCGGCCTCGAAGGCGAAGGGGAAGAAGCGCTCCCCGGCGGCGCGCTCCGCGCCGAAGTCGTCCCACGAGAAGTATTCCTGCCACGTCTCCAGCTCCGCGTACCGCGCCGCGACTTCCGCCAGCACGGCGGAGAACGGCCGCGCCGGCTCGTGGCGGAAGGGGAACGGGACGTAGCGGGCGAAGGGGCCCACCGCGCCGGCCAGTTCGGCGTAGTGCCGGCCGTCGTACGCCACCGCCGCCGCCGGCGAAGCCTCGCCGGTGAGCCGCGCCAGGAGCACCTGCCAGCCGGCGAGGACGAAGGCCGCCGCCGGGACGCCGCGCTCGCGCGCCGCGTCCGCGATCCGCGCCGAGAGCGCGGCGGGGAGATCGAGGCGGACCACCCGCGGATCGAAGGGCGCGCCCTCCGCGTCCGCCCTCTCCCACGGCAGGCGCGCGTCCGCCGCCGCGCCGCGCAGCTGCGCCCAGTAGCGCCGCCCCTCGGCCGCCTCGGCGGACTCCAGCAGCTCGTTCAGCCACTCGGAGGCGTCCACGTACTGCAGCGGATCGTCCCCCTCTCCGGCGGTGCCCGCGTACCCCCGGGCGATCTCGCGCGCGAGCAGGTCCAGCGACCCCGCGTCCGCGCTCACCGCCGGGGCGGTGAGGAGGAGCGCGTGCCGCTCCGGGCCGAAGCGGACCAGGTCCAGCCGCAGCGGCGCGACGCCGGCCGCGGCGGGCGCCCGGCGCGCGGACTCCAGCAGCCGCTCCAGCGCCTCATCCTCCGGCGCGCCCGGCGCCGGCTCCACCGCCTGCGGCCAGGGGAGGTCCACGACGTCGCCCACCACCTGCAGCGGAAGCTCCATCCCGGGGAGGCGCTGGAACGAGGTGCGCAGCGCCTCGTGCCGCGCCACGGCGTCCGTCGCGGCGGCGCGCAGCCGCGCCTCGTCCAGCGGGCCGTCCACCCGCAGCGACGCCTGCACCCGGAACGCCCCGGCGCCGTCCGCGGCCGAGCGCTCGAACAGGCGCCGCTGCTGCGGCGAAAGGCGGTATCCCTGGAGCTGCGTGTCCATGCTCAGACCGCCCCCGCCGCCGCGTCCGCCGCCGCTGTCTCCGCCGCCGCGGGCTCGCCCCCGGCCTCGGCCATCACCACCACCACCTTGCGCGGGCCCTCGAACGCCTCGCGGCCGTGCGCGAACATCATGTTGTCGAGCAGGAGGACGTCGCCCTCCTCCCAGGGGAAGCGCACGCTCTCCGCCTCCCACGCGGCGCGGATCGCCGCCAGCGTCCCGGGCTCGATCGGGGAGCCGTCGCCGTAGTAGGTGTTGCGCGGCAGCTCCTCCTCGGGGAACTCGGCCAGGAGCGCGTCGCGCAGCGCCGGCGGGAGGCTGGAGACGTGGAAGAGGTGCGCCTGGTTGAACCACACCGCCTCGCCCGTGCGGGGGTGGACCGCCGTGGCCTGGCACACCTGCCAGGTGCGCAGGTGGTCGTCGGCGATCCACTCGTGGCTCATCCCGGTGCGCGCGCAGAACGCCTCCACCTCCGAGCGCGAGTCGGTCTGGAAGACCTCCTGCCAGGGGAGGTCCAGCCGACGCGTGTAGTTGCGCACGTACATGACCCCCAGCCGCTCGAAGCGCTCGACGAGCGCCGGGTCCAGGCGCGCCAGCACCCGCCGGCTGTCGGCGATCGGCGTCTCGCCCCCGCGCGGAGCCGCCTGCACGCAGTAGAAGGCGATCTTCATCGGCCAGCTGCGCGTGTACGACATCTCGTTGTGTATGGGGATCACCTGGTCGGCCGGGTACTCGGTGGAGGTGTAGACCGAGCCCTTGACCTGGGTGCGGGGCGTGGAGCGGTAGGTGTAGGCCAGCAGGTCGGCCGTCAGCGCGCGCATGAACGCCTCCACCTCGTCCAGCTCGCCCACGGTGAAGCCGCGGAAGAGAAGGGCGCCGTGGGCCAGGAGCTGCTCCTCGATCCAGCCGCGCCCCGAGGCGGCCCACTCGGCCAGCCGGAGCCGCTCGGCGGCGGGGGTCACCAGCAGCGGCGGGCCGCCGGAGCCGTCCAGGCGCCCGGCGCGGACCAGCGCTTCCTGCGTCACGCTCACGGGCTTGCGGCGGAGGCTGCCGGGGCCGCCCGGGCCGCGCCCGGGGAGGGAGGTGCTGTCGCTCATGGCGTGCCTGCCTGTTGGTGGGAAGGGGTGCGGCCCCGCCTGAGCGCCAGCCGCTCCAGGCTCGCCGTCCGCAGCCGCGCCTGGCTGGCTTCCCGCGCCCGCGCCTCGTCGGCCGCCAGCCGCGCCGAGACGGCGCTGAGCGGCGCGTCGGGCTCCGCGGCCATCGTCTCCAGGACGGCGGCCACGTGGTCCAGGAGGCGCGAGACGGTGGCGGCGTCGAAGAGGACGGGGGCGTAGCTCAGCGAGAGGACGAGCCCGTCGCCGGTGTCGGCGGCGGCGAAGAGGAGGTCGTAGCGGACGGGGGTGTCGTCGGACTCCAACGGGGAGAGCGCCACCCCGGGAAGGTCCAGGTCGCGCAGCGAGCGCTCCTCCACGAAGTCCACCTTGACGCGGAAGAGGGGGTCGCGCGCCGTGGAGCGCCCGGGGTGCGCCGCCTCGGCCGCCTGCTCGAAGGGGACCTCCTCGTGCGCGTAGGCGCCCAGCGTGGCCTCGCGGACGCGGCGCAGGAGCGCACGGAGCGGGGGGTCGCCCGAGGCGTCCACCCGCAGCACCACCTGGTTGACGAAGCAGCCGATCAGCCGCTCGGTCTCGACGTGGGCGCGGTTGGCGGCGTTGGCGCCGATCCACAGGTCGTCCTCCCCCGCCAGGTGGCGCAGGAGCGCGGCGAAGGCCGCGGTCGTCGCCATGAAGAGCGTGGCGCCCTCGGCGCGGCAGAGCGCCTTCACCGCGCGCACCAGCTCCGGGGGGAGGTCGAGCGTCCGCAGCTTCCCCCAGTGGGGGACGCGCGCCGGGCGCGGCCGGTCGAAGGGGAGCGCCAGCGCGGGCGGCGTCCCCGCCAGCCGCTCGCGCCACCACCCCAGCTGCGCCTCCACCATCTCCCGCGGCCAGGCGCGCTGCCAGGCGGCGTAGTCGGCGTACTGCACGGCCGGCGGATCGCCCAGCGGGCTCGGCTCGCCGCTGAGGTACGCGCCGTACAGCGCCGACACCTCGTGCACCACGATCCCCGCCGACCACTCGTCGCTGGCGATGTGGTGGAGGGTGAAGAGCGCCACCGCCTCCTCGTCGCCCAGCCGCACGAGCGTGCAGCGCATCAGCGGGCCGGCCGACAGCGAGAAGGGCCGCTGCGCCTCCTCGCGCGCCAGCCGCCGCGCCAGCGGCTCGCGCGCCTCCGCGTCGATCTCCGAGAGGTCGACGACCGGGAGGGGAACGGCGTGCGGCGGGCCGATCACCTGGAAGGGGCGGCCGTCCTCGCCGGTGCGGTAGGTGGTGCGCAGCACCTCGTGGCGGCGCACCACCTCGCCCAGCGCGCGGGCGAGGGCGGCGGCGTCCAGCGCGCCGCGCATGCGCAGCCCCGCGGCCACGTTGTAGGCGGAGCTCCCGGGGTCCAGCTGGTCGACCAGCCAGAGCCGCTCCTGGGCGAAGGAGAGGGGGAGCTCGCCCTCGCGCGGGACGGGGACCACGGCCGGCGGCTCGGCGCCGCCGCCGGCGCGCGCCAGCGCCTGGATGCGCGCCGCCAGCGACCGCACCGTCTGCGACTCGAAGAGGGTGCGCAGCGGGAGCTCCACCCCGAACGCCTCGCGGACGCGGGAGATCACGCGCGTGGCCACCAGCGAGTGGCCGCCCAGCTCGAAGAAGTTGTCCTCCGCGCCCACGCGCTCCACCCCCAGCACCTCGCACCAGATCCCCGCCAGCACCCCCTCGGCGGCGCGGCGCGGCGCCACGTACGTCCCGGCCGGCTGCGCCTCTCCGGCGGGCGCGGGGAGCGCCTTGCGGTCCACCTTGCCGTTGGGGGTGAGCGGGAGGGCGTCCAGGGGGACGAAGACGGCCGGCACCATCGTCTCCGGGAGCCGCTCGCGCAGGAAGGCGCGCAGCTCGCGCGGCGGGACCGGCGCCCCGTCGGCCGCCACCACGTAGGCGACCAGGCGGTTCTCGCCGCGCGCGTCCGGGTGCGCCACCACGGCGGCCTCGGCCACCCCCTCGTGCTCCAGGAGCGCGCCCTCCACCTCGCCCGGCTCGATGCGGTGGCCGCGGATCTTCACCTGCTCGTCCACGCGGCCCAGGAACTCCAGCTCGCCGCGAGGGCTCCAGCGCGCGCGGTCGCCGGTGCGGTACATCCGGCCGCCCGGCTCGGCCGAGAAGGGGTCGGGGACGAAGCGGCTGGCGGAGAGCGCCGGCCGGCCGCGGTAGCCGCGCGCCAGGAGCCGGCCGCCCACGTACAGCTCGCCCACCACGCCCGGCGGCACCGGCTCGCCCTCGTCGTCCAGGACGTAGACGGAGCGCCGCGGGATCGGCCCGCCGATCGGCACCAGGCGCCCGGCGGCGTCCGCCCCGGGGTCCACGTCGTGCGCGGTGGCGGTGATCACGGCCTCGGTGGGGCCGTAGGCGTTCACCACGCGCACCGACGCTCCCTCCTCCCACGCCGGCGCCGCCTCGGCCGGGAAGGCCTCGCCGCCCACCGTGACCAGCCGCAGGGGGCCGGGGCGGGCGGGGCGGCCGTCGCACTCCTGCACCACGCGCCGCCAGTACGCCGCCGTCAGGTCCGCCACGGTCACGCCGAGCTCCGCCGCGCGCGCGAAGAACTCGCCCGCGTGCCACGGCTCGCCGCCGCGCATGGCCACGGCGGCGCCGGCCGCGAGCGGCGGGAGGATCTGCTCCAGCGACGCGTCGAAGCCCATCGCGGCGAACTGCAGGAAGCGGTCGCCCGGGCCGATGCCGTACAGCTCGGCGAAGAGGAGGGAGTGCGAGGCGGCGGGTCCGTGCTCCACCATCACCCCCTTCGGCCGCCCGGTGGAGCCGGAGGTGTAGATCACGTACGCCAGGTGCCCCGGGCCCGCCCCGCCCGCCGCGGAGCCGTCGCCGCCGCCTTCGCCGTCGCTCTCGACGTCGAGCCCGTCGATCTCCAGCACGGCCTGGGGGGCGATCCCCAGCGGGTCGACGACGCGGGCGCGCACGGCGGAGTCGGTCACCACCACGCGGGCGCCGGAGTCTTCCAGGAGGTAGCGGAGCCGCTCGCGGGGATAGCCCGGATCGAGCGGGAGGTAGGCGCCGCCGGACTTCAGCACGCCCAGGAGCGCCACGATGCACTCCACCGAGCGGTCCAGGCAGACGCCGACCAGCACCTCGGGCCCCGCGCCGCGCGCCCGGAGCGCGCGCGCCAGCCGGTCCGCCCGCGCGTCCAGCTCGGCGTAGGCGAGCGTCCGCCCGTCGCAGGCCACGGCGAGGGCGCCGGGGTCGCGCGCGGCCCGCGCCTCGATCAGCCCGTGCAGGGTGCGAGGCGCCTCGGGGGCGGCGCGGCCGGGCTCGTTCCACTCCACCAGCACCCGCCGCCGCTCGGCCGCCGTCATCCGCGGCAGCGCCGAGAGCGGGCGGCCGGCGTCGGCGGCGATCTCCTCCAGCAGGTCGCGGAAGTGCTCGGCCAGGTGCTCCGCCGACTCGCGCCCGAAGCGCTCCTCGGCGTAGGTCAGGTACAGCTCGACCTCCTCCCCCGGCACCGCCTCCAGCACCAGCCCGTAGCCGAAGCCCTCCTCCTCGCGCACCTTCGCGAAGGCGCGGACCTCCACCGGGCCCACCCGCAGCGCGCGCGTGCCCACGCCGGGGAGGTTCTGGAAGGTGAGCATGGTGTCCAGCAGCGGCTCGCCGGGGGCGAGGCCGCTCCACCGCTGCAGCTGGACGGGGGAGCAGTGCTCGTGCGGCCGCGCGCGCCCCTGCGCCTCCTGCAGGGCCCGCAGCCACTCCGCCGCGCGCGCGCCCCGGTCGACGGCCGCGCGCACGGGGACGACGGTCATGAAGACGCCCAGCATGGCCTCGGCGCCGGGGACGGCGGCGGGGCGCCCGGAGGCGGTGGCGCCGAAGACCACGTCGCGCCCGGCGCCGTAGTCGGCCAGCGCGAGCGCCCAGGCGCCCTGGAAGACGGTGTTGAGCGCGAGCCGGTGCCGCCGCGCGGCCTCGCGCAGCCGGTCCGCCGCCTCGGCCGGGAGGACGGTCGAGATCATCCCGTACCGCCCGTCGGGCTGCGCCGGCGGGGGGACGGGGCCGTCCAGCGCCAGCCGCCGCGGCTCGGCGCCGGCCAGCGCCGCGCGCCAGTACGCCTCGGCCTCGGCGAAGTCCTGGCCGCGGAGCCAGGCCACGTACGCCTCGAAGCGCGGCGCGGGGGGGAGCCCCGGCTCGCCGCCGCGGGCGAAGGCCTCATAGGCGGCGAAGAGCTCGCCCAGGAAGAGCGAGGCCGACCAGCCGTCCAGCGCCAGGTGGTGGCAGCTCCACGCGAAGCGGTACGCCCCGTCCGCCACCCGCGCCCCCGCCAGCCGCATCAGCGGCGCGAGCGCCACGTCGAAGCCGCGCCGCCGCTCGTCGTCCACCAGCCGGCGGAAGCGCGCCTCGCGCTCGTCTGCGGGGAGGCCGCGCCAGTCGCGCAGATCGACGGACGTCTCCACCTGGCGGCGGACCACCTGCAGCGGCTGCTCCAGCCCCTCCCAGAAGAACGCCGTCCGCGCCGCCGGGTGCCGGGCGATCACGTGCCGCCAGGCGCGCTCCAGCGCCCCCGCGTCCAGGTCGCCGTGCAGGTCGAAGGTGATCTGCTCGACGTACTGGTCGCGGTCGGGAGACTCGAGCCGGTGCAGCAGGATGGCCTGCTGCATCGGCGCGAGCGGGTAGACGCTTTCTACGTTTTCCATCCGGGACGGCGGGGGCGTGACGATTCGGGTCGTGGGGAAGGTCGGTGCGGACTCGGCGATTCGCCCGGACGGCTTCGATCCGGGGTCGGGGAGGATCGGTCTGGCTGATCGCGGTCGGATGCGATGATCAGACGGGATGGGGGACCGGCGGATCGGCGTCGCGGCGCTCGTCGGCGCGGCGGATGAGCGCGGAGAGCCGGTCCAGGTCCGCCGCGCTGATCGCCGCGGGCGCGACGACGGCGGGCGCGGCGGGCTCGGGCGCGGCGGCGGGCTCCTCCGCGGCGGCGCCGTCGGCCGGCGGGGCGGCGGCGGCGCGGACGGCGGCGGCGAGCCCGGCGACGGTCTCGTGCCGGAAGAACTGCTCGGGGGTGAGCTCGATCCCCCACCGCTTCGCCTGGTGGATGATCTGGATCGCCTGCACCGAGTCGCCCCCCAGCTCGAAGTAGTTGTCGTGCACGCCCACGCGCTCGACCCCCAGCACCTCCCGCCAGACCTCGATCAGCCGCTGCTCGACGTCGCCCGCCGCCGCGGGAGCGGCCGCCCGCGCGGGAGCCGGCTCCGCGTCGCTCGCGGCGGAGGCCGGGCCGGCGGCGGCCGCGTCCGCGGAGCCGGCGCGCCACGCCTCGAAGTCCTCCGGCGAGACGACCACCTCCCCCTCCAGCCCCGCGGCCAGGATGCGCGCGAACGCCTCCACCCCCTCCTCCGGCTGGATGCCGAAGCCCGCGGGAGCCGGCGCGGGCGCGGCGGCCCGGGCGTCCTCCTCGGCCAGGGCGCGCAGCTCGGCGCCGGGGTCCTTCATCCGCTTCTGCACGAAGCCGTCGACCTCCACCAGCACCTCGCCGGCAGGGCTCGCCAGCGTGAAGTCGAAGGTGATGGTCTCGCCGCCGCCGTCCCCGTCGCGCAGGCGCGCCCAGGCGAAGACGTGGCGCGTCATCGGCGCGTGCACGTCCAGCCGCCGGTAGCCGAAGGGGAGCCAGTAGCCCGCCCCCGCCAGGAAGTTCTTGGCGATCCCCTGCGTCCGGTCGAGGAGCGCGGGATGGAAGTCCATCTCCTCCAGGTCCGCCTCGAACGCCGCGGGAAGCTCCAGCTCCAGGAGGAGCTCGCGCTCGCCCAGGCGCAGCCCGCGGATGCTCCGCCAGCGCGGGCCCAGGTCGTCCTCGCGGTCGTCCTCGCGGGCGTCGGCGCGCTCCTCGCCGCAGCGGGCGCGGATGGCGCCCAGGTCGAGACGAGGCGGCGCGGCGGGCTCGCCCGGGAAGACGCGGCCCAGCGCGTGGTCGCGCCGCGCGGCGCCCTCGCCGCTCCACGCGGCGAAGCGGAAGCCGTCGCCCTCGCGCTCCAGCTCCAGCCGCTCCTCGCGCACCTCGCCGTCGCGCACGCGCAGCGGGGTGAGGAAGAAGACGTCGCGGAAGCGGACCGGCCGGCCGCGCCCGCCGCCCAGCGCCGCGCGCACCATCTCGATGTACGCCACGCCGGGGACCACCGCGTGCCCGGCGATGCGGTGCTCGTCCACCACCCAGCGGCTCGCGGGCGACATCGCGGTGGCGAACTCCGAGCGCGTCGCGCCCTCCGCCACGCACGCGTCCACCAGCGGGTGGCCCACCACGCGCACGGGCGCCGCCGGCGCTCCGCCGCGCGCGCGCGCCGCCATCCCCACCCGCTCCCACGCCGGCCAGTCGATGGCCACCGTAAGCGTCCCCGTCCGCGCCCGGTACGCGCGGGCGAAGGCGCCCAGGAAGGCGTTGGCCGCCGCGTAGTCCGCCTGCCCCGCGCGCCCCGCCACCGCCATCCGCGACGAGCAGAGCGCCACGAAGTCCAGCCCGGGCTCGGGGAAGAGCTCCCCGATCACCCGCGCGCCGCCCACCTTGGGCGCCAGCACCGCGGCCACGTCCTTCGCCGCGCGCGTGCGGATCAGCCCGCCGCCGGGGACGCCGGCCGCGTGGACCACCCCGTGCACCGCCCCGAAGCGCGCCTCGGCCGCCGCGACGGCGCCGCGCATGGCCCCCGGGTCGGCCGCGTCGGCGCGGTGGACCAGGACCTCGCCGCCGGCGGCCTCGATCTCCCGCAGCCGCTCGATGGTGCGCCGCACGGGGTCGGCCGCGTCGTGGCCGCGCACCCAGGCGTCCCAGTCCGCCGCGTCGGGGAAGAGGGAGCGCCCGACCAGCACCAGCCGCGCCCGCGCCGTCCGCGCCAGGTGCGCCGCCAGCTCCAGCCCGATCCCCCCCAGCCCGCCGGTGACCAGGTAGACGCCGCCCTGGCGGAGCGGCGCGGCGAGCCCGGGCGCCGGCGCCGGGAGCGCCACCGGCTCGAAGGCGCGCACCCAGCGGCGGCCGCCGCGGTACGCCACCAGCGGCTCACCGCCGCCGGCCGTCATCTCCCACGCCAGGCGCTCCACCAGCCGCGCCGCCTCGAAGTCGGCGCCCGGCAGGGCGACGTCCACCGAGCGGCAGCGGATCGACGGGTGCTCGCGCGCCACCACCGGCGCCGCGCCGGCCAGCATCGCCCGCTCCGGCCGCTCCACCCCGCCGCCCGCCACCTCCTGCGCCCCCGCGGTCACCAGGCAGAGGTCGAGCTCCCCGCCGCCCCCCGCGCCGAGCGCGCGGACCAGCGCCAGGAGGGCGCCCAGCCCGCCGTCCTCCGCGTCGATCCCCGTCTCCTCGACGCCCCAGAGGTGCGCCACGCGCCGGGGCCGCCGGCCGGACGCCGCCAGCTCCTCCAGGAGCCGCCCGTAGTCCTCGGCCGACCGGGGGTCCACCGCCCAAACGTCGTCGCCCAGCCGGGCGAAGGCGTCGCCCGGGCGCACCCGGACGACGTCCGCGCCGGCGGTCTGGAGCCGCCACGCCAGCCGGTCGCCCACCCCGTCCTCCGGCGCCAGCACCAGCCAGGGGCCCGCCTCGCACAGCGCGGCCGCGTCCGGCGCCGCCGCGGGCCCCACCGACTCCTTCCAGGTGGGGAGATGGAACCAGTCGGCCAGCTCCGCCCGCTCCCCGGAGGCGCGGCGGGCCGGGGCCGGGCGCGCGCCGTCGACGGGCGCGTCCACCCAGTGGCGCCTGCGCTGGAAGGGATACGCCGGCAGGGGGATCTTCCGGCGCGGCCCGCCGTGCAGCTTCGCCCAGTCCGGCTCGACGCCCGCCAGCCAGAGCTGTCCCACGGCGTGCAGCATCGACTCGTGGTCGCCCGCGGCGTCGCGGGGGGCGGGGAGCGAGGCGGCCATCACCTGGCCGGGGAGCTTGCGCGGGTGCCAGCGCGCCATGCTCCGCAGCGCGCGCCCGGGGCCGACCTCCAAGAGGACCGCGTCGGGATCGGCGAGGAGCGCCTCCACCCCGTCGCCGAAGCGGACGGTGCGGCGCAGGTGCTCCACCCAGTAGCCGGGATCGGTGGCCTCGCCGTCGGTGATCCACCGGCCGGTGAGGTTGGAGAGGTAGCGGATGCGCGGAGGGTGGAGCGGGGTGCGGGCGGCCTCGGCGCGGAAGGCGTCCAGCACGGGGTCCATCATCCACGAGTGGAAGGCGTGCGAGGTGCGCAAGCCTCGCGCGGCCACGCCGCGGGCATCGAGCGCTTCCTTCAGCCGCTCCACCGCCGCGTGCGGGCCGGAGACCACGCACAGCTCCGGGCCGTTCACCGCCGCCAGCGACAGCTCGCCGCCCAGCAGCGCCGCCACCTCGGCCTCGGGGAGGGGGACGGAGAGCATGGCGCCCGGCGGGACGGACCCCATCAGCCGGCCGCGCGCCGCCACCAGCCGCACCGCGTCGCCGAGCTCCATCACCCCGGCCAGGCAGGCTGCCGTGTACTCGCCGATGCTGTGCCCCAGCATCCCCGCCGGCTCGATCCCCCACGAGCGCCAGAGCAGCGCGAGCGCGTGCTCCACCAGGAAGAGCGCCGGTTGCGCGTTCTCGGTCCGCCGCAGCGCCTCGTCCGCCTCCTCCACGCGGTCGGGAGACGGGAAGAGGAGGGCGCGCAGGTCGGCCGCGACGTGCGGGGCGGCCAGCTCCAGCCCGCGGTCCAGCGCGGCGCGGAAGACCGGCTCCACCTCGTAGAGCTCGCGCGCCATTCCCGCGTGCTGCGCCCCCTGGCCGGGGAAGAGGAAGAAGACGGGGCGGCGGACCGCCTTCTGCGCGCGGGTCAGCACCCGCTCCGGCGCGAGCGTCTCCAGCGCGGCCAGGGCGTCGTCGCGGCCGGCGCAGACCAGGACGCGGCGGTTCTCGAAGGGCTCGCGCCCGGCCTGCAGCGTGTAGGCGACGTCCGCCAGCGGGACGTCGGGGTTGGCGCGGAGGTACGCCGCCAGCCGCCCGGTCGCCTCCTCCAGCGCCCCCTCCGACTGCGCGGAGAGGACCAGGAGCTGGCGCGGGCGCGCCGGGGCGGCGGGCGGGGGCGCGGGCGCCTCTTCCAACACCACGTGCGCGTTGGTCCCGCCCAGCCCGAACGAGCTGACGCCGGCCCGCCGCGGCGCGCCGTCGGCCTCCCAGGGCACGAGCTCCGCGGCCACGCGGAAGGGCCCGGCGGCGAAGTCGATCTCCGGGTTGGGAGAGGTGAAGTGCAGCGACGGCGGGATCTCGCGGTGCGCCAGCGCCAGGACGGTCTTGATCAGCCCGGCGACCCCGGCGGCGGCGTCCAGGTGGCCGATGTTGGTCTTCACCGACCCCAGCGCGCAGAAGCCCGTCTTCCGGGTGGCGCGGCGGAAGGCGCGGGTGAGCGCCCGCACCTCGATCGGGTCGCCCAGCGCCGTCCCCGTCCCGTGCGCCTCCACGTACGTGATGGTCTCGGGCGCGACGCCGGCCAGCGCCTGCGCGGCGGCCACCACCGCGGCCTGGCCGTCCACCCCGGGCGCGGTGTACCCCACCTTCGCCGCCCCGTCGTTGTTCACCGCCCACCCGCGGATCACCGCGTGCACCGTGTCTCCGTCGGCCAGGGCGTCGGAGAGCCGCTTGAGGACCACCATCCCCGCCCCGTTCCCCGCCACCGTCCCGCGCGCCCGGGCGTCGAAGGCGCGGCAGTGCCCGTCGGGCGAGCCGATCCCGTGCTCGTGGTACAGGTACCCGGCGCGCTGCGGCACCACCACGTTGGAGCCGCCGGCCAGCGCCGCGTCGCACTGCCAGTCGGCCAGCGCCTGGCACGCCGTCGCCACGGCGACCAGCGAGGTGGAGCACGCCGTCTGCACCGTCACGGCGGGGCCGCGCAGGTCCAGCTTGTAGGCGATGCGGGTGCTGAGGTGGTCGTTCTTGTTGTGGATCGAGGCCTGGAAGGCGCCGGCCGTCCCCGCCAGCCGCCCGGCGGGGACCAGGTGGTTGACCAGGTAGCTGTTCCCCCCCGCCCCGGCGAAGACGCCCACGGACCCGGCGTAGCCGCGCGGCCGCAGCCCCGCGTGCTCCAGCGCCTCCCACGCCACCTCCAGGAGCAGGCGGTGCTGGGGATCGGTGAGCTCCGCCTCGCGCGGGGTGAAGCCGAAGAAGGGGGCGTCGAAGAGCTCCACCCCCTCCACCACGCCGCGGGCCGGGACGTACGCCGGGTCGGCGCGCTCCGCCGGGTCCACCGCGCGCTCCAGCTCGTCGTCGCGGAAGCGGCGGATCGACTCCACCCCCGCGCGGAGGTTCGCCCAGAAGGCGTCCACGCCGTCCGCGCCGGGAAAGCGCCCGGCCATCCCCACGATGGCGATCGCGTCCATGCTCTCTTTCGCTCCGGTGCGGCTCAGGCTTCGCCGGCGAGGGCCGGCGGGCGGCGGGCCGCCATCGCCTCGCGCTGGCGCGCGGCGCGCGCCTCCGCCTCGTCGACGGCGGCGGAGGGCGCCTCGGCGCCGCCGGCCGGGGCGCCGCCCTCTCCCAGGCGCTCGGCCAGGGCGGCGATGGTGGGATACTGGAAGAGCTCGACCAGGGAGATGCGCTCGCCCAGCCGCGCCGTGACCCGGTCGTAGACCTGCACGATGAGGAGCGAGTTGCCCCCCAGGTCGAAGAAGCGGTCGTGGATCCCCACCCGCTCCACCCCCAGCACCTCGCGCCAGATCTCGGCGAGCGCCTGCTCCAGCTCGCCGCGCGGCGCCACGTGCGCGGCCGACGGCACGGCCGCCAGCGGGCGCGGGTCGGGGAGGGCGCGGCGGTCCACCTTGCCGCTCGTGGTGCGCGGCAGCTCGGGGAGGGAGACCACCAGCGAGGGGACCAGGAACTCGGGGAGGCGGGCCCGCAGCGCGGCGCGCAGCTCCGTGGGGAGCCCGCCTTCCGCGCCCGGGCGCGGGACGTAGTAGGCGACCAGCTCCGCGTCGCCCCGTCCCAGGTCGCGCACGGCGGCGGCCGCCGCCGCCACGCCGGGGTGCTCCATGAGCACGGCCTCCACCTCCCCCAGCTCCAGCCGGACCCCGCGCACCTTCACCTGGTCGTCCGCGCGGCCCAGGTACTCCAGCCGGCCGTCCGCCCACAGCCGCGCGCGGTCGCCGGTGCGGTACATCCGCCCCCCCGGCCCGCCGAAGGGGTCGGGGACGAAGCGCTCCGCCGTCCGCGCCGGCTCTCCCAGGTACCCGCGCGCCACCCCGGGCCCGGCGATGCAGATCTCCCCCGCCGCGCCGACCGGCACCGGCCGGAGCGCGCCGTCCAGCAGCCGGAGGGCGACGTTCGGCAGCGGCCGGCCGAGCGCCGGCCCGCTCCCCGCCTCCACCCGTCCGGCCGTCGCGTCCACCGTCGCCTCCGTGGGCCCGTAGACGTCGAACACGGCGGTGTGGGGCAGCTCGCCCAGCCGCGACCAGAGCGCGGGGTCGACCGCCTCGCCGCCCACCAGGATCACCCGCGGCGCCGGGACGCCCTCCGAGCCGAGCCCCGCGGCCAGGAGGGCGCGCAGCTGCGTGGGGGTGCAGTCCAGCACGTCGATCCCCCACTCGCCGATGCGCGCCGCCAGCCGGCGCGCGTCCAGCCGGTCCTCCTCCGGGACGATGCACAGCGTGTGGCCGCGGAGCAGCTGGATCCACTGCTTGACCGACGCGTCGAACGCCGCCGGGGCGTTCATCGCCACCCGCAGCGGCGCGTCCCGGCCCGCGTAGACCGAGCGCCCCAGCGCCTCGGCCAGGTGCACGGCCGAGCGGTGCTGCACCATCACCCCCTTGGGCCGCCCGGTGGAGCCCGAGGTGTGGATCACGTACGCGAGGCCCTCGGGGGAGACGGGCACCCGGGGATTCTCCGCCGGCAGCGCGCCGAGCCGCTCCGCGTCCGCGTCCAGGCGGAGGGTCGCGGGCGCGCCGGGGAGGCGGTCCGCCAGCGACGCCTGCGTGACCAGCGCGCGGAGCCCCGAGGCGGCCGCCATGTGCGCCAGCCGCTCGGCCGGGTACGCCGGGTCCATGGGGAGGTACGCGCCGCCGGCCTTCAGCACGCCCAGGATCGCCACCAGCAGCTCGGGCGAGCGCTCCAGCAGGACGCCGACGCGGTCCTCCGGGCCCACGCCCTCCGCCCGGAGGGCGTGGGCCAGCCGGTTGGCGCGTCCGTTCAGCTCGGCGAAGCTCAGCGCGCGCCCGCCCAGGACGACGGCGGCGCGCTCCGGCGTGCGCTCCGCCTGGCGCTCGAACGCCCCGTGCAGCGTGAGCTCCGCGTCGAAGTCGGCGGGCGGACCCGTGAGCACGGCGAGGACGCGCGCGCGCTCGTCGTCCGGGAGGAGGTCGAGCTCCCCCACCGGCGCGTCGGGCGCGGCGAGGGCGCGTTCCAGCAGGACGGCGAAGCGCGCGGCGATCCGCTCCACCTCGTCCCGATCGACCGCGCCGGCGTCGTACTCGAAGTCGAGCCGCGTCTCCCCCGCTCCCCCCACGCAGCAGAGGCGGAGCGAGAAGCGGTCGGCGCAGGCGTGGACGTCGTCCAGCGTGAAGACCACGTCCCCCGCGGGCTCGGGAGAGGGCCGCGTCCGCCACTCGAAGCCCACGGCGTAGAAGCCGGGGCGCGGCGGCGCGCCGGCCGGCTCCTGGTAGAAGTAGTCCTGCCACTCGTGGAGGTCGGCCGCCGCGGCGGCCGCGTCGGCGCAGAGGGCCGAGAAGGACCGCGCGCCGTCGACGCGGCAGGCGAGCGGGAGGGTCCGCGCGAACGGGCCGATCGCCCGGTCCAGCCCCTCGTAGAGCCGGCCGTCGCAGGCGGCGCCCAGGGTGAGCTCCGGCTGGCCGGCCAGGCGCGCGAGCAGCACCTGCCAGCACGCCAGCAGCACCGCGTCGGCCACCACGCCGAGCCGCTCCGCGAGCGCCGCC